>CAVOCR010000385.1:0-3395 GCA_963694245.1 Myxococcota bacterium | reverse complement strand
CTCCGTCCCCACCAGAAGCTCGAGAGAGGGATCGCCATCCACGTTGATTGCAGTGCACCCAGCGGACGGCGTCGCGCCGCGCCCCAGCACGAGAAGGCTCCGAGGCGCGTCGGGTACCGGTCCCCCCCAGAGGATGCGAAGCCCCGGAAGACCGTCTGACACATCGCGGTCCCCCACCACCAGATCCAGCGCACCATCGCCATCGAGGTCCTCGAGGATCAGACAGGGAGTCGGATCCGTGAACCCCTCCACCACGGACATCTTGAGGCCGTTGAGAATATCCCCGGATTCGGCAGGAGACGGCAACTCCGCGGGAAGGCAGATCGCGTCCGGGGGCGTCCTGGAGACACACCCCGCTCCCATCAGGGCGATGATCAGCGGCAGTATGCCGCGTTGTCTCGAAGAATGGCCTTGCATGAATCCGTCGCACAATAGCTGGCATTCGCCCGGACAAACGCCTTGCAGTCCGCGCTCTCGCAATAGGCCGCGTTCTTGCGGACCACCCCTTTGCAGTCTCCGGTCTTGCAGTAGGCCGCGTTGTCGCGGACGACCGCCTTGCAGTCCGAGGTGTCGCAATACGCCGCGTTGCGTCGGAGGATGGCCTTGCAATCGCCGGTGTCGCAATACGCCGTATTGGCCCGTACGAGTGCCTTGCAATCCCCGCCACTCCAGGTCCGATAGCCGAGCATTTCGACCCCGACCGGCGGGGGAGAGCCCAGCAGAATGATGAAAAAGATCGCGGTCACGTGAGCTCCACGGGCTGGATCTCCTCCCAGCCATGACGCCGCACATAATTGCGCCAGACCCCATCACAGACCTTGTCGTATCGACAGGTGGCGCACCCCTCGTCCTTGACCTTCGTCAACTGGTCCTGGACATCCCGGGTCGAGCCCGAAAACGCGCCCTCCCCTGCGGATCCGTCTCCCAGTTCTGCGACAAGCTTCGCGAGCGCTCCACCGGGAAGTTCGCCTTCCACCACCGACCCGAGCTGATCGAGTTGAAGAGGCTCGTCCTCGATCACGTCATGGTGGACATACCGCTCGATGTAGCCCCGATTGAAATCTGGAATCCCGAGGCCTTCGGTCGTGCAATAGGGGATGTCGATCAGAAACACCGGAGGCGGCGTCTCGAAATCCTGTACGAACGCCGCGAACTCCCGAGCGACCTCGCGATGCCTCGGAACCAGGCGATCAAAATGTGTTTCCCCGCGGCCCCAGGGCTGAATGACATTCAAAATCATCTGATCGACGTGGGGACCCAGCATGCGATGCAGGGATCGGAGTTCCTCCCGATCATGATTCTGCTGCGTCAGGACTGTGCTCGTATGCAATCGGAGACCCATCCGACGGTACTGGCCCAGCTGGCGAATGCCGGCGAGGGTCTCGTCGAATGCTCCCGGGGTGCGGACCAGCCGCTCGTGGAGACGGGCTGTGCTCCCATGAATCGAGACCACCGCATGATTCAATCCGGCTCGCACCGCCTTGGCGGCCACCTCCGGACGCGAAAAGATGCGCCCGTTCGTGATGACACCGATGGTGTGATACCCGACGCGGCGAGCATGCGCCACGTGGCGCAGGAAATCGGGATTCAAGGTGGGCTCACCACTCGTGAACATGACCTCGCCCCGCCCCACGTTCTTCTCGAGGAGTTCTCGAACATCCTCTGCCGTGATCGCGGAGTTGTGACGATAACGTCCCTCCCGATCCTCCTCCATGCAGAAGAGGCAGTTGTTGTTGCACACCGCTCCCGTGAGGACGTGCAGACGCTCGTTGGTCTCGATGTCGAGGATCCCCTCCGCCTGCACGATTCGTGACTTCGACATGCTCACTCCTTCCTCCATGCCTTCCATCGTACCCAGAGCCGCGACCGTCTCGCAACGCGTATCGCTTGCTCTCACTCCACTTGACGCGGTAGATCTCGACAGAGAAGCCCCCAGCCCCCCTTTTCCCCGGAGCCAAAGATGCCCTTTCACTCCGTCTTCCGAAGCGACCTACTTCAGGGAGAGGTCGGCATTGTCACTGGCGGCGGCACCGGAATCGGACGCTGCATCGCCCACGAGCTGGCGTCCCTCGGAGCGACTGTCATCCTCTCCTCCCGAAAAATCGAGCCGCTTGAGGCGACGCGCATGGAGATCGAGGAAGACGGCGGAAAGGCAGCAACCATTCCCTGCAACATCCGGGAGGAAGACGCCGTCCGCGCCCTCATCCAACAGGTCGTGAAAGACCACGGCCGTCTCGACTTTGTGGTCAACAATGCCGGGGGCCAGTTCGCCTGCCTTCCAGAGACCATCTCGACGAAGGGATGGAAAGCGGTCATCGAAACCAATCTCACGGGTCCCTTTCTGATGTGTCGGGAAGCCCACTCCGCATGGATGGGCCGACACGGAGGTCGGATCGTCAACATCGTCGCAGATTTCTGGAATGGCATGCCCATGATGGCGCATACCTCCGCAGCCCGGGCCGGGGTCGCCAATTTGACGAAGAGCCTGGCCGTCAGCTGGGCGGCCAACGGCATCCGCATCAACAGCGTGGCTCCCGGGATCATCCGTTCGAGCGGATTGAAGAACTACCCGCCTCCCGTGATTGACATGCTGCGGGAGATGAAGAAGGACATCCCGGCGAGGCGTCTCGGTACCGAGAGCGAGGTCAGCAGTGCCGTAACATGGCTTCTCTCGCCTGGAGCCGCCTACGTCACGGGAGAGACTCTCCGGGTCGATGGCGCCTCCTCCCTCTATCGCCAGCTCTATCCCACATCCGACCACGATCGCATGGAGCCCTTCGACGGATTCCACCGCGCTCCCGACCTTCCAGACGACATCTAGTCGCCTCGCATGAACGCCCTCATACGCCCTTCCCGAATTCATCCTGTGGCCTGGATCCTCCTGATCGCAGTACTCACGCTGCTCGCGGGCCTCGACGCAACGCGACCCTCCGGCTGGGAGAAGGCCGCGACCCACATCCGGGAACATGGGAAGGACACGGACCTCATTCTCCTGACCCCCGCATGGGAGGCCCGGCAGGTCGCACACTTCGAAGGCTTGATGGCCGTGGCCGCCGATGGAGTGCTCCCGCGGGAGGCCCGACCATGGCCCCGAATCTGGTTGATCGCCCAGGGGGCCACGCCTCCCGGCATCACGCCGCTTCTTCGCGCCTTCGATCCCGGAGTTCATCACGAGCACGCGGGGATCTCCTGGCGCCTGTACACCCGCAAGGAGTCCCCTCGATGAATCGCTGGGTACGACTCGTTCTTGCAGTGGTGGCAATGGTCCACCTCTACACGTTCATGCATCTCCCGGTGCTGAACAATCCGAACGAGAACGTGCGGATCTACATGAGCCATGCGCTCCTGGAAGACGGCACCTTTGCGATTGGCCATCGAGAACTCGATGCGAAGGG
>CAVOCR010000384.1:0-3398 GCA_963694245.1 Myxococcota bacterium | reverse complement strand
GCCGGGAATTGATGATCTTGGAGCCGAGAAATGCGAAGGCTTCGTGGATCACGCGGCTGTAGAAGGTTTGAAGTTCCTCTTCTTCGACTCCCAGCCGAATGCAGTGGAGAAGTCGTGTGGCGACTTCGGCCACTTCGTTCAGGTTGAGATTGCCGAGATAGACCCGTCGCTTCCCCGTGTGGATCCAGCAGGCTTCTGGATTCATGGAGGTGGGGTCCCAGTCGTCGACATCCAGCTCCCCGGGGCCATGGACCCCGACATGCTTGATCACGCCCTGCATGCGCAATCGCATCGAACGATCGATCAGCGAGGCGATCCGCCGGAAGTGGCGGGCCAGATCCTCGTGGTCGAGGGTGTCCTCATCGTATTCGATCCAGTTCAAATAGGATTGCTGGACTACGAGCGGGGGAGCCGTGAGCACACAAAATCGATTTTCATCGATTCGGACGACCTCCGTATCCTGCTCGAGGTGACGGTCCACGAGGCGCCAGTAGATGCTCTCCGTGTTCTGAAAGACGCTCAGGACCCGTGGGGAGCGATCGCCGGGCAGACCTTCTGCGATGGCGGCGGGCAGGTGATCGCGGGCGACGTGCAATTCTCCCACCAGGGTCACGATCCGTCCGTTGCGGCCGAGTCCCGCATATTCCTGGACGAGGACATCGGCCATTCTCCGATCCCGGTCCTCGAGGCTGGATTGTTTTTCCCGCGGGCCGTCCAGTCCGATGACCCTCCACCCGCGCGCACGAGCGAGTTCAAGGATGGGCTTGAAAAAGGGCCAGATGTCCCAGGGCCATCGCTCGGCGATATCACAGCGTCGGAGCAGTGTCTGATCGTTGATGAGGCTCGTCATCCACCGGTTCAGGGACGTCTGACCGGACATGGGAAAGAACTCGAGGGCGACCACGACCCGTTTCCGACGCAGACGTCGGAGGATTTTCAGGAACGATTTCTGCGAGTGACGGAGCGTGTGGTAGTCGCCCACCAGAGTGATTTCACTGTCTCGGACTTCATCCACGAGATCCGAGAACGAGGCGATCGACTCGAAGTCGGATACACCGGCGAGGTAGTTGTTCCGATAGCCTTCGAATCCAGGCGTGAGGATCTGTTCGTGCTCAGCGATCCGCTGCTTGTTGCGGTCGTAGAGTTTCCGCTGGAGCTGCGTCAACAGCGCTCTGTGGTTTGAGCTTCCTGGAGCACCCGAGGCTTCCGTCATGGCATCACCCGTTGCGCAAATCGCGGCTGCGCCCACTGTATCGTTGTCCGAACATCCATAAAAGAAACTTCGTGTGTGACCTGCGCTCAGGAAGGGGTCTCCACTGCATGGAGAAGCGGAGGCGAGGACAAGAACGGCACTTTTTGAGGGGGGAATGAATGATTTCCCCGGATTTTTTGAGGGGAATGGCTGCGTGAACGACTCAAGTGAACCACACGAGTCCACGGGAAAGGGCGGGTTGAAAAGATGAATGATTTTAGTGACTTGTGTTTTTCTCGAAAGGGTCTGGTGAGGGCGCGGATTTGTTGAAGAGAGAGCAGTGGCCCTTTTTTTTTGGGGAAAGTGCGTTTTGTGTTTTGCATTTCTCCGAGAATCGCTACACTAAGTTCCATTCCACTCCAACGAACTACAAGGAGCCTTACCATGGGTGACAAGAAGAATTTCGTCCTGCAGGAAAAGGGAAAGGACAGCAACAAGGTGTTCTCGAGCCGTCAGCCTCGCGGCGCAGCGCTGAAAGCAGCCAGCCGTGGATACACCGACATTCGCCTCCGTGAGCGTGGCACGAATCGCGTGCACGTGTTCAAGGGAGCCCGCTCAGAAGTTGCCGCGCCTGCGAACCGGCCGAGCTGGTTGCCTGCGAAGGTCATGAAGGCCAACGTGTCCAAGATGGGTGTCGAGCGCATCTAGTCGCCTCGGTTCCATGAATTGAAACCGGAGAGTCGCCGTCCTGTTTGAGGGCGGTGACCACTCCGGTTTTTTTGTGTCTGAAGCTCGCCTTTCCCCGATCAGCCCATGTCCGGTCGCTCTCTTCTCCAGTGTGAGTCCGAGAGATTCTCTCCGTTGAGTTCCAATTCGCTCAAACCCTTGTGTTGACAGGGTTTGAGGAGGATGAGAGCCTGCACGTGTTCACCTCGGTGGACATGTCTCTTGGAGGAGACGGGCAACATGTCGACGACAGTGACTCTTGGGGCACCCCCCGCCGGTATTGGTGTGGGTTCGGTTCCCGGGATCAGCAATCTGAGAGTTCCGGGTGGGCAGACGGATTCGTCTGTGACAGCGGATCGATCCGATCTCTCGGAGTTTGGTGGACCCGCGGTGGTCGTGAAGCTCTCTTCGGTGGAGTCGCTTCGAGGGGGAAGTTCGATTTTTGGTGTGTTGGCGGATCCCTCGGGATTCCAGAATGCCGCCCCCCCGTTGAGTGCGCCCCCCTCCAATCGAATATCAGCCTCGGGAGTCTCTCAGACCTCAGAAACGTCGTCTCCGTCCATCACGCCGGCCCCCGCGCCCAGTTCATCCTCTTCCAGCGGGGCAGCGGCTTCGTCCGCGGTGGTTTCGTCTCCCTCACCAGACGCCACGTCGGTACAGCCCGCTTCTCAAGAGGAGGCCTCGCCGCTCGCAGAGTTGGCGACTCGTGGAAGCGCTTCCTCCCGGGCTCCGGCCGAAGTGTCGGTTCAGAAACTCAATGTTCCGCCGAGCCTCACCCCCCCGACCTTTTCCGGAGTTGCGCAAGGCCTGGCATTCCCGGGGGCGACGCCTTCGATGGATGGCGCCACGGTTGCTGTACCGGAGGCATTGCCGCGGGCGACAGAGGGATTGGGTCCGGTGGTGAGCCCGTTTGAGAACAAGACGGCCTCCCAGCGCGGATATGCTGCCGAGGAGCCTCGATTCAAGAGCCTCGCACGTGAGCCCGATGGGGGGGACATCCGGGCGGGGGTCACGGTGGATGCCCGAAGGGCTCCGAGACTCCTTGGAGTGGACGGGGTTCCTCTCGGAGGGATGCCGGGTCGCGAAGGAGTTCCCCTGGACTCCTCGGAGTTTCGGGCAGCGATGTCCTCGATTCCCGCGCCGCCCGACGAGTCCAGTCTCGTGGACATGGATTTTCATTCCCCGGGACTGACTGTCAGTGGGGTCGGGGGGGCACTGACGCCCCGAGAAGACGCGATTCTTCGTCGAATGGAGCGGACCGATCAGATCGTGAGATCGAGCGCGGGCACATCGGATACTGGAATGTCCCCCGCGCCTCGTCATGTGCTCGTGGCGGGTCCGGATGGCCGTCAATATGCCGTTGCGGATGAAACGCAGGCGGATGCAGCACAATTCACGGTTCCCGGAGAATTGGCGGATGGACAGTCTCTTGTTCAGCGGATTGAGATGTCCCTCAGCCTCCCGGAAGATGATGACTCCG
>CAVOCR010000383.1:0-3403 GCA_963694245.1 Myxococcota bacterium | reverse complement strand
CGACTGCCGAACCCGACGAAACCGGAGAGGACCTGTCCACCGGCTTCGAAGAAGAAGGCGCTCCGGATCCCTCTGGGATCGGCAGGGTCGGCGAGGAGTCCGGAGACTGGCAGATCGAAGGCGCGGAGGAGGGCTCCGAATCCGGAGAGGAGACCGGGACTGGAGGCATCCTCGAGGGCGGAGGGAACGAATCGGGCGAAGAGTCGGGAGACGTTCCGGGAGAGGAATCGGGCGACATTCCGGGCGAAGAGACCGGCGACATTCCGGGCGAAGAGACCGGCGACACTCCGGGCGAAGAGACCGGAGATACCCCCGGCGAGGAGTCCGGCGACATTCCCGGCGAAGAGACTGGAGACAATACGTCGATCAAGGGCTGCGATGGAGACTCCCTGGAGACCTTCAAGACCACGTTGACGTTTCCCTCCGTCGGTCCGGGATGTCCCTGGGGTCAAGGCGCCAACCTCAGCCCAGCGGACTACCTGGTTCGTGCCTGCATCAGCCAGGAGCAGACGATCCCCATTCCGGACGGCAAGGTGCTCTGTTCCCTCTCAGCGAGCGTCGGAATCGACGGCGGGGACCCCCCGTCGGTACAAGGCGGCTCCTGCGAAGGCCTCTGCTGCACCGGTGAAAATCAGCAATGCTCCCCGAATGGCGACTGCTTCTGCGATCAGGCCTGCGCCAATTTCAACGATTGCTGCGACGACCACGACTACTGGTGCCTCGGAGAGGGAGGAGGCGGAGCCCCCTTTGGATACGACGACCACTTCGTACTGACTTTTGAAGAGAGCGTGCTCGTCGCGAGCACCTCGAGCATCCTCCAGGGACTCGAAGAGGTCGGAGATTCGCTCTTCTACGACTGGGAGAAGCTGAAGAACACCGACATGTTCTCGAACAATTCAGGACCCTTCTGTCATGCCCAGGGCCAGGGATTCACATCCTGCTCGATCCCTGCGGATGGAGGCCAGCCAGGTCCTCTGAGCCTGGACTTCACGGAGGAGGCGATGGCTTCGACGCTGAGTTCAAAGGACAGCTCCGGGAGCTTCCAGCTCATCGTCGTGGGCGACAACGATCCCTCCACGGACTGCTACCACTCAGGCATGAGCATCGACGTCACCGCGACGATCGCTCCTGCTCCTTGATACGTCACCACCAGCCCTTTTCTCCTCGCCCATTTTGAATTTCCAGGGCACGGGGTAGACTCCCCCCGACACCCATCCATCGGAGGCACGATGTCCGTTCGCATTCAGTTCGTCACGAAGTCCCGTAGACCCCGCAAGATCGAAGGCTCCCTCATCATTGGTCGCGCCAGTCGTCTCCAGGACAAAGATGTCCTCGCCTGCCTTCCTGCGGGAGCGGATGCCGTCTGGGATGACCTCGTGAGCTCCTTGAAGGCGTCCGACGGCGGGGTCGGTACCGGCACATGGATCCCGGGAAAGAAAGCCCATCGGCTCGGAGTCGGAGTGCTGCCCACGACATCCTCCCGCCACAACGCGGAAGGTCGCCCCGACGCCATTGGTTCCCTCGTGAGTTCACGAGCTCCCCGCAAAGGCGACATTGAAATCATCGTCGCACTCGAGCATGGGGACCACGCACTGGCAGCTGCATGCGCCGTGGTTCGCGCCTATCCAACCTACTCGGAGAAGTCGAGTTCCCCGAAGAAGAGAACGGTCTCCGTGCTCCTGCTCGCACCCACCCCCATCCGGAAACTGGACGCGATCCAACGCGTCGCGGACGCCATGCGAGAGGCCGGTGCGCTGGTCGACATGCCCGCCAGTGTTCTCCACGTCACCGCCTTCACGAAGAAGGCGAAGAAAATCGCAAAGGATCTGGGCGCGAAAACCACCGTGATCGCGGGCAAGAAGCTCGACGAAAAGGGATTCGGAGGACTCTGGGGTGTTGGAAAGGCCGCCGTGCATGAACCCGCGCTGGTCGTCCTCTCCCATCGCCCCGCCAAAGCGAAGAAGAACATCGTCTGGGTCGGAAAGGGCATCGTCTACGACACAGGCGGATTGAGCATCAAGACCAAGAGCGGAATGCCGGGAATGAAAGGCGACATGGGCGGCGCTGCCGCCGTCATGATGGCCTTCAAGGCAGCCGTGGAGAATGGGTTCTCGGAGAATCTGGACGCGGTGCTCTGTCTCGCGGAGAACTCCGTCGGCCCGGAAGCGACCCGCCCCGACGACATCCTGAAGCTCTACAGTGGCAAGACGGTGGAAGTGAACAACACGGACGCCGAAGGCCGACTGGTTCTCGGGGACGGTGTCGCGTATGCCGTCGCGAAGCTCAAGCCCACGGTCATCGTCGACATGGCGACACTCACGGGAGCGCAGTTGATGGCCACGGGCCGGAACCACGCCGCCCTCGTATGCAACGACGAAAACCTGGAGAACGCGGCAGTGCAGGCCGGAAAGAACTCCGGGGATCTCGTGTTTCCGCTTCCCTACTGTCCGGAATTCTATCGCGGCGAGTTCAAGAGCGAGGTCGCGGACATGAAGAATTCGGTCAAGGATCGCATGAACGCCCAGACCTCGTGCGCCGGACAGTTCATCGCCGATCATCTCGGCAAGTACACGGGCCCCTGGCTCCATGTGGATCTCGCTGGACCCAGCTTTCGCAAAGGGCGCGGCACAGGATTTGGAGTCGCTCTCTTGACCCAGCTCTTCGCCGGCAAGAACTCCTGGAGCGGATGATGCGTACAGCGACCTCTCTCTTTCTGACGATGCTGCTCATCGGATGTGGCTCCACCAGCGATCCCGAGCCCTCGGATTCCGACGTGGCCATGGAAGACACTTCGATTGGTGAAGACACGGAAGAAGAGAGCGACATCCTCGAAGAAGAGGATGTCGTGGAACCGCTCCCGCTGGCGACGGAAACAGGGCCCCACGCCGTGGGGATCCGCGAAGCCAAGCTCACGTACACCCCGGCGACCGGAGACATTGAACGCACGCTGCGTGTGCTCGTCTGGTATCCCGCCGAGGCGTCGGAGGAAGAGACCTGGAAATACATGGGATCGGTGGAGGGCATCGCGGTGGAGGACGCCATCCCGGTCGGCGAAGAGCTGCCGGTCCTGATCTATTCACATGGATCGAACGGCATGGCGGAGGCCTCTCCCTTCATCATGGAGCGCTTCGCCTCGCAGGGATGGATCGCCATCGCGCCGGATCACACGGGAAACACGATCATCAACTTCGGCGCTCCCTCCTCGATGCTGCTCGCGACCCAGCGGCCGCTTGATCTGACGGCAACGCTCGACTGGCTGGAGGCCCTCCCAGCGGAGGATCCGCTCGCTGGAAGAATGGGCGATGGAGTCGCGGTCACGGGACACAGCTTCGGAGGATTCACCTCATTCTCGGTGTCCGGAGCCGCCAACGACATGGAGACCATTCAGGGGCAATGCGAGGGA
>CAVOCR010000382.1:0-3404 GCA_963694245.1 Myxococcota bacterium | reverse complement strand
CCTCTCCGGATGCCAGGGGACCAATCTCCTCTGTGATGACAGCGACGTGTGCACCAATGATTCCTGTGCCTCCGAGATCGGGTGCATTCATGTGCCTGGCGAAAACCTCTGCGACGATGACAACCCCTGCACATTGGTGGACAGCTGTGTCGATGGGGCGTGCTGGGGGAGCGGGGAGATCGAGTGCAACGACGGCAACGAGTGCACGATCGACTCCTGCGCTCCAGACACGGGCTGCACCTCCGTCACCGTCGATGAACTCCCCTGTGAGGATGGAGACGCGTGCACGGAGGGAGACCGCTGCCTGGGAGGCAACTGCGACCCCGGGCTTCCCATCAACTGCGAGGATGGAAATCTCTGCTCGGACGACTCCTGCTTCCCTGGGGTGGGGTGCATTCATCTGGAGAACTCGCTTTTCTGTGACGATGGAGACCCCTGTACAGAAGGAGACCAGTGCGCGGGAGGGCTCTGCATGTCGGGCACCGTCAGCGACTGCACGGACAACGACATCTGCACCACGGACACGTGTCATCCAGTCTATGGCTGTGTGTACAGTTTGAACGCCTATCCCTGCGATGACGGCAACCCATGTACCCTCGAAGACACCTGCCTTCTGGGGAACTGCCTTCCCTCGAACGCGCCGCTCTGTGACGACGGGAATCCCTGCACCTGGGATCTCTGCAACGAAGGCATCGGGTGTACACACGGCCCCGGAACGGACAGTTGCCAATCGCTGGACCCCTGCACCGAGGGCGATGTCTGCGCCAACGGCGAATGCCTCGTGGGGACCCCCGTCCCCGGATGCTGCAAAACCAATGACCAATGCGAGGACGGAGACGACTCCTGCACCGTCGACCTCTGCATCGACAACGAATGCGTTCACTACCTCACCACCACCCCCGGATGCTGCTCGAGCAGTTCAGACTGCGATGACGGAAACGCCTGTACCGCCGAGAACTGCGATTCGAACGGAGCGTGTTCACACACCCCGCTCTTCGGTTCCTGTGATGATGGAAACGAATGCACGGAGGGAGACACCTGCGTCGCGACGCAGTGCATCCCGGGAGTTCCCATCCCGAACTGCTGCACGGAAGACATCCACTGTGATGATGGCGACGATCTGTGCACCACGGATCAGTGTGTGGACAGCACATGCGTCCAGAGTTTCAACGGAAATGACGCGTGCTGCGGCAATGCAGCATGCAACGCATGGGAGACCTGCAGCACATGCCCCACGGATTGTGGATCCTGCTGCGGGAATGGCGCCTGTCAGGGAGGAGAGAACTGCTCCAACTGTCCCAATGACTGCGGCTCCTGCTGTGGAAACAACATCTGTGACTCCAATGAAAGCAGCATCTCGTGTCCCTCCGACTGCACGGCCACGGGAGGAGCAGGCTGCTGGTCGGGGCCCGCCGGATGTGGCGGATGCCCTTGCATGGGATGTGTCTGCGGCATGGACCCCTTCTGCTGTGCCACGGGCTGGGACAGCCTCTGTGTTGGGGAGTGCAAGAACCAATGTGGATTCAGCTGTCCGTGACTCGGCAATCCAAGCCCTTTGCCCTCCACAGAGTGCTGCGCTAGACTCGCACCCAACGGTCGGAAAAGATTCCCTGGAAAGGAGAGAGGCTTGGCACTTCGCGTCATGCTCGTGGACGACAAGGCATATGAGCTGGACTCGCTCGGCCTTCTTCTCGAAACTGATGGCTATCAGGTTTCGGCCTTCTCGGATCCAAGAGAGGCGCTCGCACATCTCCTGATCGAGAGCGTGGACGTCCTCGTGACCGATCTGCAGATGCCCCGCATGTCGGGAATCGAACTGACCGCTGCAGCCACCGAACTCTATCCCGATCTTGAAGTCGTCGTCGTCACTGCTTTCGGGACCATTGAGACCGCTGTGGAAGCGATGCGTCTGGGCGCGTTTGACTACATCGTGAAAGGACCGACCCTCGGAAACGAACTCCTCGTCGTGCTGGAGCGCATTGCCCAGCAACTTCTGCTTCGACGCCATGTCGCGTCCCTCGAAGGAGAGCTCGGAGACGACGAGCGGCTGGCGGGTGTGATCGGGCGCTCGCCCGAGATGAAAGAAGTCTTTCGACTCGCCCGAGCCGTCGCCCCCCATGAGACGACCGTTCTCATTCGAGGGGAGACTGGCACGGGAAAGGGCATTCTGGCAGCGGCGATCCACGCGATGAGTCCGCGAGCGAAAGAACCCTTCGTCACCGTGGACTGCGCTGCACTCCCCGACACCCTCCTGGAAAGCGAGCTCTTTGGTCATGTGAAGGGCGCCTTCACGGGCGCGGTCGCAAGCCGGGACGGCAAGATCAAGGCCGCAGCGGATGGAACCGCCTGCCTCGATGAAATCGGAGAGTTGCCGATTGGCTCCCAGCCGAAGCTGCTGCGGCTCCTGGAGAACAAGGTCTATGTCCCCGTCGGGAGCAATCGTGAGCTTCCAAGCAGCGCCCGCATCATCGCCGCCACCAATCAGGATCTGGAGGAGATGGTGGAGGAAGGCGCATTTCGCCTGGACCTCCTCCACCGCTTGAACGTCGTGACGATTCTGCTCCCCGCGCTTCGAGACCGCCGTGACGACATTCCATTGCTGGTGGACCACCTCATTCGACGGGTCTGTCGACGACTGAAGCTCCCCACGCGCCCCGTTGAAGACGCCGCGATGAAGGCCATCGTCCGCTATTCATGGCCCGGAAACGTCCGCCAGCTTGTCCACGCGATCGAGCGTTCCATGGTCGTCGGAAACGGCACCCAGATCGCCCTCGAGGATCTCCCGCCCGAAGTCGGACGCGATGAAGCACCGCCCATCGGTCCCGGACCGGATGCCTCGGAGCTCACGGACTCGCTCTCCAAGAATGAACGACGAATCGTCGTCCGTGTTCTCACCGAGACCGGGTGGAACATTCATGAATCGGCCCGGCGACTCGAGATCAGCCGTCCGACGCTGTACAGCAAGATCAAGAAGTTCCAACTCTCGCGAGCCGAGTGAAGCAGAGTCCCCCCATGCATGTCGAACGCCGCAATCGCAGACGCATCGGACTCTTCTGGAAGATCTTCCTGATGGCCGGGATCGCCTCCACGGTCCCTCTCTTCATTGCAGTGACCACCGCGATGCAGACCGCCACCAACACCGCGGATGAGTTGATGCAGCGCAATGTGCTCCAACTCGCCAATCGCGCCTCCGAACGCATCCAGTACACCCTCGTCAGCATGGAAAGCGATCTGAACGTGGTCGCCGCCCGACGCAATCAACTGGAAGAACCCAGAATGCCGCCCACCCCGGGATCCACGGACGAATCACTCGCGACGTTTCTTCGCGACTACACCCTGGATCAACGTCGTGAACTCTACGTTCCTGGCGAACAGGGCCGCAGGATCGTGTCCGTTCCCAAATA
>CAVOCR010000381.1:0-3413 GCA_963694245.1 Myxococcota bacterium | reverse complement strand
GAATAGCACAGGCAACAAGGCGTGTCCCGCACGAAGAACTCCCCCCACGCACTAGGGCGTGGGAGCCGGCGCAATGGTACCGCGATGGCGTGCAAACCCGGGCGTTTCCTCCGCGACGAGCTCTCCGTCTTCGCCGCGCATCAACCACTGGACATCCAACCCAGCGGATTCAGCCAATGCCCGCCCCTCGTATGCGCCCATCACCAGGAGAGCGGTCGCGTACGCATCGGCCATCATCGCGGTCTCCGCAACTACGCTCACAGAGGCCACTGCATTCGCCACAGGACGTCCCGTCCGGGGGTCAATGGCGTGAGAGACACGCTTCCCACCATGGAGTCGAAATTGGCGATAATCCCCGGAGGTGGCCAGCGAACGATTCTCGAGGAGCAGGACCTCTCTCACCGAACGACCCTCCGGATCCGGCTCTTCAATGGCGACGCGCCACAGGGACCCGGGCCCCCGAGAACCGACCCGGACCTCGCCTCCAACCTCCACGAGGTGATGGGGATGACCCGCATCTCGGAGGTCCTCAGCCACCCGGTCCACGGCATGGCCCTTCGCGATGGCGGAAAGGTCGAGGGTTCGATTCGCCTCTGTCTTCTGAAGCCGCGCCGTCGACCGCTCCCATCGCAACGCGTCCATGCCGACCTGCTCCCGCAGCGCTTCCAGGCGCACAGCGTCCGGAGGAGTCCGGTGAGCCTCCGAACCAAATCCCCAGGCCTGCACGAGCGGCCCCACCGTGATGTCGAACGCCCCGTGGCTCGCCCGATGCGCCCGAAAGGCCCCGTCGAGGACCACAGCGAGTTCCATCCCCACCTTTACAGGCTCCACGCCATCGGAATCATTGAATCGGCTGACCTCGGAGTCCTTTCTCCAGGTCGACATCGAACTGTCGACCGAATCCAGACGCGCCCCTATCAGAGCATGGAGCGATTCGCCTTCTGAGCCTTCCGCGCCCCGGATCCGAACCGACCAGGTCGTGCCCATGGTCTCCCCCGACAATTCCAGGGTGTTCTGCTCGACAGGGGGAGGAATCGGGCGTCGGGCCACGAGGACCGCGAACAGACCCAGGACAAACAAGGCAGGGAGTACAAAACGGCGTATGGAGGAGACCTCGGGCCTACCGACGGGTGCGCTCACGAGATCAGCCGCCGAAATCGTCCAGCATGATGTTCTCGCCCTCTACTCCGAGGTCTTCGAGCATCTTGATGACGGCTTGATTCATCATGGGCGGACCACACAGGTAGAACTCGCAATCCTCTGGTGACGGATGTTCGCCCAGATAATTGTCGAGGAGCACCTGATGGATGAAGCCCTTGTAGCCATTCTTCGCGCCCAGGGACTGACGTGTGGGTGAACTGGAATCATCCCATTGGTCCTCTTCCACGAGGTCGGAGAGCGCGAGATGCCATTCAAAATTGTGGTTTTCTTCCTGAATGCGATCGAAATGGTCGACGTAGAACGCCTCCCGATAGCTTCGGGCGCCATACCAGAAAGTCACCTTGCGATTCGTCTTGAGCCGCCGAAACTGGTCGAAGATATGGGAGCGCATGGGAGCCATTCCAGCCCCTCCACCGATGAAGACCATCTCCGAATCCGTTTCTTTCGCGAAGAACTCTCCAAAGGGACCGGAGATCGTGACCTCGTCCCCCTCGTTGAGACCAAAGATGTACGAACTCATGATCCCTGCTGGGACGTCTTTCCAGCAATTGTTGGCGCGATCCCAGGGGGGCGACGCGACCCGGACATTGAGCATGATGATGCCCTTCTCTTCCGGGTAGCTCGCCATGGAATAAGCGCGGGTCACGCTCTCGTCTACAGTGGAGACGATTTCCCAGAGTCCAAACTTGTCCCAATCCCCGCGGTACTCATCCTCGATCTGAAAGTCCGAGTACTTGGCGACGTGCGGAGGGCATTCAATCTGAATGTAGCCTCCCGCCTTGAAGGGGACGTTTTCACCGGCGGGAAGCTCGAGCACGAGTTCCTTGATGAAGGTCGCGACATTGTGGTTCGACCGGACCTTGCACTGCCACTTCTGGACACTGAAGATCTCGGGCTCCACCTCGATGTGCATGTCATTCTTCACCTTCACCTGACAGGAAAGGCGACAGCCCTCACGCGCTTCACCCCGCGTTACATGGCCCTCCTCGGTCGGAAGCATCGCGCCTCCGCCTTCATGAACATGCACCTTGCACACACCACAAGTGCCCCCGCCACCACAGGCAGAGGGGATGAAAATCTTCTGTGCCGACAGCGTATTGAGGAGGGTCGACCCCGCGGGCGCAACCAACGCGTTCTCCTCGTCCCCGTTGATGACAATCCGCACATTCGCAGAGTTCACGAGGCGCGCCTTGGCGAACATCAACAAGATGACCAGCGTCACGATCACGAGCACGAAGACAGCGACAGCGAGCAAGGCAGTGGTTCCAGCAGTGGTGATCATCAACGCCCCCTACAGCTGAATTCCGGCGAAAGCCATGAATCCAATGGCCATCAAACCAGTGACAATGAACGTGATTCCAAGCCCGCGAAGGCCTTCAGGCACATTCGAATAGCGCATCTTCTCCCGAATGGATGCGAGCGCGATGATCGCGAGCATGAAGCCGACGCCGCTCCCGAATCCAAAGACGGTGCTCTGCGCGAGATCGTAGTCGCGTTCCTTCATGAAGAGCGAAGCCCCGAGGATCGCGCAATTGACGGCGATCAGGGGCAGAAACACACCCAGCGCCGAATAGAGCGCGGGAGCGAATCGGTCGATGGACATCTCCACGACCTGCACGGTCGCAGCAATCGTCCCGATGAAGGTCAAAAACGAGAGAAACGAGAGGTCCACCGTCGCATAGGCCGGATTCAACCACACCAGCGCGCCCTCCTTGAGGACGTTTTGATAGATGATGTTGTTCAGCGGAGTCGTCAGCGTGAGCACGAATACCACCGCTGCACCCAGACCAATGGCCGTGCTGACCTTCTTGGACACCGCGAGGAATGAGCACATCCCGAGGAAGAAGGCGAGCGCCATGTTCTCCACGAAGATCGCCTTCACAGCGAGATTGAGATACTCCTCCATGATCAGTCCGCCGTCACCTGTTCAGGCTTCCACGTACGAAGCGCCCAGATGAAAAATCCAATGAGAAAGAACGCACCCGGTGAGAGCACCATCAATCCATTGGGGTTGTACCAACCGCCCTCGCTCTGGAGTGCAAGCACCGGGACACCAAAGAGCTTCCCGGATCCAAAGAGTTCACGAAAGAACCCCACCACCAACAGGATCAGGCCGTAGCCGAGGCCATTTCCAATCCCGTCAAAAATACTCAACTTCGGGCCGTTCTGCATGGCGAACGCCTCCGCCCGGCCCATCACAATGCAGTTGGTGATGATCAGACCCACGAACACCGACAACTGCTTGCTGGTCT
>CAVOCR010000380.1:0-3415 GCA_963694245.1 Myxococcota bacterium | reverse complement strand
AAGCGCCACTCGAGTGACGCCTACCCGTTCGATTCGAATGAGGAACTCGGCTTTGCCCTGCCGGAGTCCCATCAGACATCGCATTGCGATCCCGATTGCCAGGGCGGAGGTGAGAAGAGGAAAGGCGCCACACACCCAGTGTCCCCAGACCTCTGCGATTTCAAAATAGTACCAGGAAGGCCGGAATTCTGGATTGTTGTTTCCCACCGCTTCAAGCGCCGAGGCCGCTTGTACGATGCCGTGGAGTGCGTTGGGAGACAGGAGGATGGGGAGGAAGGCACAGGCGAAGAAGAGGAGCGCGGGCAGGAATCGGGAGCGCACTCGGGCATCGACCAACGCATGGAAGCCAGTCCCCACCGGGAAACTGAGGGCGGCCATCGCGAAGACAAACGCGCCTCCGGAATGCACCCACCCCCAGCACGCGACGACGACGCCCGTGCGGATCCAGTCGCTTCGTCTGAGGTGCTCGGGGCCCCTGAGCAGAATGGGGAGGAGGAGGCTCCAGCCCAGTAGATTGAACACATGGGCGCGCACGCTGACGCGATCCTCAAACAACACGAGGAGCACGCTGAGAAAGACCATGGAGGCCAGCGGCCCCCATCGGAGCCGCCTTCGCAGGCCATGGTGGAAGAGCGCGAAGGAGGTGAGGAGGACTGCACCATGCATCCCGCGCATCGCCGGGAGTCCTCCGATGCGATCCGCCAGTGCACAGAGAAGTTCGTAGCCAACCTGGAACGAGCGCCACGGCCGATCAGGGTCCACGGCGCTGAAGACATCCGTCTGCACGAGAGCCCCGCCTTCCCAGAACACGTGGCCGATGGCCATCTGCCAGAAGGGGTCGATGGTCCAGATCGGTCGGCTGACATGGAGACAAGCGAGGGCCGCGATGGCGAGGAGTCCCACGGCCTCGAGGGGTCTCAGGGGAGTGGCGTCGTCGGTGGGGGAGGGCGTCATGGGGCGATGGCTCGTTTGGGGTCGCTGTCAGGCGTTTTGCATCCGGAGGCGCCAGTACACCCAGAGTGCATGGAACGCACCAAAGATTCCCAGTACGATCCATGCGCCGAGGGGCTGTCCGTGACTTCCATCGAGGAGAGTCCAGAGAAATCCTGCCACCACGGTGCCGGACCAGATCACCTTGAGGTTGAGCATTCCCCGGAAAGAGGAAGCGGGTGCGTTCCGTCCTATCCAGCTCTCAATGCCAATCCCGAAAAGCGCTGCTGCGACGATCCGGGTGGCAAACGGATCGACCGATTCCCATCCAAAGAATGAGAGGACAGCGACCGGCGCGAAGAAGAGCGGAATGGCTGTGAGCAAATCTGCCCAGAAATGAATCACGAACCATGTCCGGAGTGCCTTGGGGACCTCTGCGTCAACCATGATGGACCTCTTCTTTCTGTGGAGATGGCACCATGCTCGTACCTTCCCTCGGCTGCGTCAATGCGATCCGGGCCTGATCTATCGTTGGATTGCGCGCATCACGGTTGCGAGGAAGTCCGGGTGGAGGATGGCGTCGAGGGCGATCTGTTCCTCGTCCTCCCGGGTTGCCACCGCCTTGCGCACTTCCTGGATGCATTGCTGTTTCAGCAGGGACAGAGCCTGTTTGGGTTTCGCTAGAAGGGTGGTCACAAGACGTTCACTCTCCTCGTGAAGTGCCTTTGGATCCGTCGTCCGTGATGCGAATCCCTCGAAGGAGGTCCCGACTCCATCCAGAGCCCGACCGGTGAAGACGAGGTCCCGAACCGTGGCCGGGCCAAACTCTCTCAAAAGCAGGGGAATCCCGCCCCAGATCAACGGCATCCCGAGGTCCACTTCCGGGAGCGCGATGTGGGCGTCCTCGGAGACGACCCGCAGGTCGCAGCTGGCGGCGATCAGAAATCCCCCACCGAGTGCATGCCCCTGGATCACGCCAACCGTGACCGAAGGGAGCGCTTGAATCTGGGCGATGACCGTCCGCCCCGCCTCGGCAAGATCCCTCACGAGCGCCTCGTCGAGCCCTTCCGAAAAGACCCTGGCGCTCATGTGATGGAGATCAAACCCCGCACAGAAATCGACGCCTGCACCGGAAATCTCCACGACTCGCGTCGCGGTATCTTGATGCGTGTGCGAGAGCGCCTCGCTGAGTTCTTTCAGGAGATCGGAACTCAATGCGTTTCGGGCGTCGGGTCGAGCGAGTCGGATCCGCGTCAACGCGTCTCCTGTCTCGAGTTCGATGTGCTTGTATCCGGGCATGTCCCGATTAGAGGCCTTCAGCCGAGATGTGTCCATCTCAAATGTCTTCTGAGGCTGTTCCGCTTCGGCGGGCGATGCTACGCTCCCTCGCGATGAAGGACGAAGAGTTCATGCGTCGACGCCTTGGGAAGATGGAGGTCTTCTTCTGGGTGTTGATTTCGTTTCTGGTGATTGCTCCTGCAGCGGTCGTGTACTGGCTCGCGTGCCTGGTGCTGCTGCCCTGGCGTTCCCTGCGGATTCGGGCGGGGAATTTCTATGGGAAAATGTGCGGGAAGATGGTGCTCATCGCCTGCGGGATTCGGCCCGTGTTCCAGAATCACGAACGAATTGGGGCGGAGCCCTGCATCTATGTCTGCAATCATGCCTCCACAATCGACATGTGGGTGGGCATGTGGCTCTGTCCATACGGAGGCTGTGGCGTCGCGAAGAAGGAGATCATCCGGATTCCGTTCTTTGGACTCGCCTTCATCCTGTCGGGCCATCTCGTGCTCGATCGGAGCAATCTCGAACGGTCCATCGCCTCCATGAAGACGATGCAGGAACTGGTCCAGAGGCATCGTCTCAGTCTCTGGATCTGGCCGGAGGGCACGCGCAGTCTCGATGGCGTGTTGAGTGAATTCAAGAAGGGCTTCGTGCATCTCGCGTTGGAGACCGGTCTTCCGGTGGTTCCCGTGGTCTTTCACAACGCGGATCGGCTGTGGCCTGGACGCACGATGAATGTCACGACCGGTGATCTCCACATCGAAGTTCTCGAGGCCATCGAGACGTCCGAGTGGAAGGTGGAGACCCTGGAGAACCACGTGGACAGCGTGCGTGAAGTCTTCCGGGGCGCGCTCAGTGAACGCCAGCGCGGTCTCCCCTGGAAATCCGGCGCCTGAAACGGAATTCAGGTGCTTCGTGCCTTTTTTGCCAATGCCACCAGCTGCACCCGCGCGTCTTTCGCGTCGGTCAGGGGCGTCTCAAATGCCACTCGAATGGGTCGTGGACCTTCCGGCGTCTCCGCCGACATCTCAAATCCGTGGCGGTCGATGCTGACCATGGTCGCCGAGGCCACTTCCGTGGCGCGTGAAAACGCCAGACAGTAGGCCTGCAACGCAGAGGCATGATCGTCGTTCATGTGTTGGAGGATGCGGTCCCCATGAGGCGCGATGGGATCGACCTCCGCACTGCGCCACGCGTCGGGTTC
>CAVOCR010000379.1:0-3429 GCA_963694245.1 Myxococcota bacterium | reverse complement strand
AGTCCACTTCGAAGGTGTAGTCGTGCTCGGCTTGCATTCCGAGAATGATGGCCTCGTACGCAACGCCTTCTGTCGTCATCAGGAGACCGCTCTCTGGAACCACCACAGTGTGAGTTGCGGAGGTCGCCTTCACGCTGGGAGTCCCGGGCATGTCGCTGGTGATGGAGAGAATCGCGCCCAGGGTGTTGATGGGATGCGCTTCTGTGTTCAGGACCAGCGTGGGGGTGCGTTCCTGGATGTCCTCAGGACTCTCCACGACTTCGCGTCCGTCGACATCCTCTTTCGCGGCCGTGTCTTCTGGTGACGCATCCTCTCCGCGGGTGACTGCATCCTCTCCCGGGCTGGAGTCCTCCGTGAGGATGTCCTCCGTCGAACCGGTTTCAACTCCGCCCCCATCGGCATCAGGCGAGCCCATCGAGGAAGCGGGTGACGCGCTGCATCCCATCCCCCAGCAGAACAGAAATCCCGCCAGGACGTGGTGAATGCGAATTTCAGTCGTCTGGGCCAGAGGGTACATCAGTGTCGAGGCTACCCGCTTGACGATCCCAATGCCAGCGGCAGGCTGCTCAATCGAACGAGCAGAATGGAAACACCCCGGCTTGATGCGGTGGGAGCCGCTCCCCAGGGAACTGTCCCCGCGGGAGAGATGGATTCATCCCCGGACACCCGCCGATACGTGACGACGGCACAGATCCGTCGCGAGTGTGACGGGGAGGCCTCTTGAGGTGGAGGAGTTGAAAGGCGGGACCTGGAACAGGTAGAAGAGGAGACTCCCTTGTTTCGAGGCACGTCATGGTGGATTCCCCAGCTTCCCGGGTTCGGGCAACACATGCAGTGACACGCTGGGTGTATTTGCGTCTGCTGGGGGCGGTGGGCCTGGTCGCGACCCTGTCCTTTGCCAGTCAGGCAGACGGCCTGGTCGGTTCAAACGGGATTCTTCCCCTGGAGAGTCAGTTCGAGGAGCTTTCTCGTGTTGCGGAGCAGGAAGGCTGGAGCCTCTGGGAGAAATTTCGGGCGATGCCCACCCCGGGCTGGGGAATCCCGGCGGGAATGGCCCTCACGGTGTCGCTGGGCGCCTCGGCTCTCGGGAGCGTCCTGCTGCTGATCAATGTCCTCCCGTGGTTCGGAGCGTTGCTGGCGTTTGCGGGGTATCTGTCCGTTCAAACGATGGGCGGCCTGTTCACCGGCTATCAGTGGGACGTGCTCCTGCTGGAGACCCTCTTCTGCGCGCTCTTTCTCGCGCCCGGGGGCTTGCGCCCCGGCTTCTCCAGGGCCCGTGAGGTGACTCGCAGCGGGTTGTTTCTTCATCGCGCTCTGCTCTTCAAGGTGATGTTTCTCTCGGGCATCGTGAAATGGACCGGAGGGGACGTGGAGTGGACCGGGTTGACCGCCCTGACCCACCATTATTGGACCCAGCCGCTGCCCAATGGGTTGAGCTGGTACGTGCACCATCTTCCGGCCGGGGTGCACACGGTCTCGGTGGTGGGCTTGTTGTTCGTCGAGACGGTCGTTCCCTTCGCCCTGTTCGCGGGAAGACGGGCACGAGGGATCGCTTTCTGTCTTTTTGCCGGGCTCCTGGGAGCCATGGCGTTGACCGGCAGTTATGGATTCTTTCATCTGCTCACTTTTTCACTCTGCATCCTGGCGCTGGATGACGCGGCGCTGTGGAGTGTTGTGCCCGGTTCAGTCGAGAAGAGGATTCGGGTGGGGGCCACGGAGAGGGTGCCCGGGCCCGTGCGCGAGGGGGTGATGGGATGCATGGTGGGTGTGCTCGTGGTCCTGAGCGTTTCCCAGATGAGCCTTCGCGTGAATCGGGATGCTCCCGTTCCGGGCCCCGTGCGCACCGTATCGGAATGGCTGGAACCATTTCACGTGGTGAACAGCTATGGACTCTTTGCGACCATGACGACTCGTCGTCCCGAAGTCCTCGTGGAAGGAAGCGTGGACGGAGAGACCTGGGAGGTTCTTCATTTTCGATTCAAGCCCTCGCGCCTCGACTCGGCCCCCCGGAGCGCGGGTCTGCACATGCCGCGCCTCGACTGGCAGTTGTGGTTCGCGGGGCTTCGGGGACATTGCCGGAACACCGGATGGTATCTGCCCTTCGTTCGCAGGCTTCTGGAAGGAAGTCCGGAAGTCCACGCGCTTCTGGAAGCCCGTGATTCGGAATGGCCGCGATGGACAAGGATTCGAAGCCGTCTCCACGAATACCGGTTCTCGACTCCGGAGGAACGAGACGTCAGCGGAGAGTGGTGGAAGCGAGCCTACGTGCGGAGCTTCTGCCCGACGTTGAGCCTGGTGGAGGGCCGCCTCCATGCGGTGCCCGATGCAAGATGACGTCAGAAAGCGGAGGGGGATTGCATGGAACGTTGGTTCATGGTCCCATTCTGTTCACACGATGACGAACAGGACCCCCCAGTTGAATCCAGGTCTTCAGAGCTTCACACGCTCGCTGTGTGCACTGCTTTTGGTGTCCGCGGTGGGGTGTACGCATCTCAAGGGACCCCTGCCAGCGGTGGAACCCGGTAGCCGGGGAAACAGCCTGATGCTGGTGTCGCGGGGCCAGGGTTCGTTCGAAAGGGAACTCTCGGCGGGCAGCAGGATCTCGTTGAAAGGGGGCGCGAAGACTCCCACGGAAGACGTCCGGTTGACGACCTTCGATGTCATGACCGGCAAGATGCACCTGCAGGGGGCCGAGGGGGAGACTCTGGAGCCCGTCCTGTTGGAGGATCTGCGGACGATTGCCCAGTACCGTGAGCCCGATTTGAATCTCTGGGCCGCGATTGGGCTCGGTGTCGGCGGGGGCGCTCTCGTCGGAGGCTGGTTCTGGTACAACGCGTTTGAATACGTTGAATATGAGGGGGATGAACTGTGGGAGGTCACCCTGGTCACCACGGCGTTGACGACTCTCGCGACCGGAATCCTCGTGCCCTGGATCTTTTCGAAGTCCACTTCCTTCCAGGTCTCGACGGTTGGGCCGACCGGCGAATGGGAGCTGAAGGGCAGAAGCACTCTTGCGGGGGACCCGCCGGATGCACTGGAGGGACCGAAGTCCGCTCCTGTCCCCCTCCCCACCCCCTCGGAACCGGTGCCCGAAGTCGTTGCATCTCCACCGGAGGGAGTCGAGATGGGCGAAGGGGGGCGTGGGTTCTGGCACTCTGTGAAGGAGCGCCTGTTCGAGGTGCGCGTCGGGGAGGTGTGGGGCCGATATCGGGTGGGGACCGCCTATCCAGAGGGGGTCCAGCTCAAGGCCGTCGGAAGTCCGCGGGGACGGGTTGTACCCTATTCCGACATTCAGGAAGTCCGCCGGTTGCCCGGGGACCTGGAGAGCCCCTGAATCCACGGGTGATGGGCGGAGAGCGGCGAGTTGTTTGACCGCATCTTGTACCCGGGAATACGATCCCGTGTCAGCATGTGCGGAGAGTTCCGCAG
>CAVOCR010000378.1:0-3433 GCA_963694245.1 Myxococcota bacterium | reverse complement strand
AGAGGACGCGGGTCGCCTGGCCCTTCAGTCGGTCGAGGACCTTCTTCTGATAGGGAAGGGCGAAGGTCTTCCAGTCTTCGGTCGACAGGACTCCCGCCCAGGTGTCGAAGAGTTGGACTATGGTTGCCCCGGCCGCGATCTGGGCTTCCAGGTGAACCGTCACGGCCTCCGAGGTTTTTTCGAGCAGGGCGTGAAGGAGATCGGGGTCCCGATTCATCATCGCCTTGATTCGGTGGAATCCCTTGCTGGGCTTTCCTTCCGTCATGTATGCCGCGAGCGTGAAGGGTGCACCCGCGAATCCGAGGCAGGGGCGTCCCCCGATTTGCGGCAGCACCATTCGGATGGTCTCCGCCGGCCATGGACAGTCCCGCGAGGGCTCGGGGACATGGAGTCGGTGAACGTCCTCGAGGGTCGCGACCGGGTTCGTGATCCGGGGCCCGCCGTCTCCGAACACGACCTCCAACCCCATGGCTTCCACCGGAACCAGAATGTCGGAAAACACGATGGCGGCGTCGACATCGAGCATGTCCATCGGAAGCATGGTCACCAGGGCCGCTTTTTCTGGATCCTTGCAGAGGTCGAGGAAGCTGATTTCCTTTCGAATGGCTTGATATTCGGCCATGTAGCGCCCCGCCTGCCGCATGATCCACACGGGGGGGCGTTCCACGACTTCTCCGCGCACGGCGCGCATCATCAGGGAGTTTGGATCCGTCATGTTCTGGTCTCCTTGAGAGTCTGGGGGCCTGGGGGCCGTCGACACCGTAAGGCGGGATTGAAAAGCCGTCAACACGGCACTGGTTGACGCCCTTCGGAGGAAGTCTCATCGTGCCTTGCAGAGAGAAGGAAGAGAGGGACTCCATGACTCGATTCGAAGATTTCATTCGCCGCGTGGCGGTCGGGCCACGTGCGAGTCGGGACCTGAGTCGCGGAGAGGCCCGTGATGCGCTGGATGCGATTCTGACTGGACAGGTCTCGGAGGTTCGCGCGGCCGTCCTGCTCATCGCCTTGCGAATGAAGCGTGAGAGCGCGGATGAGAATCGTGGGATGCTGGATGCTCTGCGTGCGCACGCGCGAGTCGTCACCGCTCCCGTGGATCGGGTGCTCGACCTCGCGGATCCCTACAACGGCTACACGCGTACCCCTCATCTCGCGCCATTCGTCGCGGCGCTTCTGGCTTCGAGGGGGATTCCGACGGTAGTGCACGGCGGCGCAGGAATTCCCCCCAAACGAGGCTGCACCCATCGGAGAGTGCTCGAGGTGCTTGGTGCGGATGTCACGGGGACCGTGGAGACGGTGGCGGAGCGCCTGTCCACCATTGGCTGGGGCTACGTGGACATCGAGCAGCATTCGCCGGCGCTTTTCGGTCTCCGGTCGCTTCGAGAGGCGATCGTGAAGCGGCCTTCTCTTTCTGCCCTCGAGAAGCTCATCCTCCCGATTCGGGGACGCGTGGAGACTCGTCTTGTAGTCGGTCACGTTCATCAGGGATATGACGAGGCTCTCCACGAGCTGGTGGGGGAGGAGGATTCTCATGCACTTCGGGTCGTTCGTGGAATCGAGGGACATGTGGATCTCAAGACCGTGTCCGTGACAGAGGGTCTCCAGCGGAATCCGGAAGGCGTTCGGGAACCCCTCTCCCTGGATCCGGCTGCGGCGGGGATCGCGCCGCTTCGCTGGGATCCGGCGCTTCAGGTCACTCCTCAGGAGGTCGCGAACCTGGGGGTTCAGGCGCTCCTGAACGAAGGGGGGCCTGCGACTGAACAGATCGTCTGGACCGCGGGTTCACTCCTGCAGTGGATGGGTTCGGTCTCGACCTCTCATGAAGGCGTGGAAATGGCCCGTGAGGCGCTGCGGGATGGAAGTGCGCTCGCCCACCTCCAGTCGGGGCTCGTCTCCGAGGTGTCCTGATGCGTTTTTCTGAGGAACTTCAAATCGCTCAGAGCCTTGCGGTGGAAGCGGCCGCTCTCATTCGGAAAGCGGCGAGTGAGGGGTTTGAATGTTCGGAGAAGGGCGCGGGCGATCTGGTCACGAGCGCGGATCTCGCATCCGATGCGCTCCTCACGACGGGATTGATGGAGGCCTTTCCAGACGATGGAATCCTGACGGAGGAAAGTGGACGAGTGGGGGGCTCTGGAGAGCGTGTATGGATCATTGACCCCCTCGATGGCACCCGCGCCTTTGCCCGCGGAGAGCCGGGGGTTTGTGTCCATGTCGCGCTGCATGCGGAGGGAGAACTCCAGCTGGGCGTTGTCGCCGATCCGCGAGCCCGCCGAGTGGCCTTCGCGGTCCGAGGCCAGGGCGCTTTTGAAAGGGATGAGAGCGGGGACCGCATGCGACGGCTCCAGGTGGGATCGTCGACGGGGGGCACGCCACGTCTGGTGACGTCCCGGAGCATGTCCCTGAGTCGCCGGGATGCTCTTCTGGAGTCCTGTGGCTGGTCGAAGGGTCCCCGAGTTCGAGGCGCGGGCTACAAGACCTTGACGATCTGTCGTGGAGAGGGGGAGGTCTATTTCAGCGAACACCCGCTCCATGTCTGGGACACGGCTGCTCCCGTGATGATCGCCAGGGAGGCGGGGGCGTTCGCCACGGCGCCCAGCGGCGCGGAATTGAGGTTTCCTCTTCGTTCCGGTTGGCGGCATGACGAGGGGATGGTCATCACAGCAGGTCTCGACCACGCCTCCGCGCTTCGGTCCTTGTCGGAGGGCTGGTCAGCGCTCGAGGCCGCTGGTTGAGTTCAGGTCTCCATTCCACCAATGGCCATTCAGCATCCGGCTCTGGAGAGGGGTTGTGGAGAAGAGTTCGAGGGCTTTCTCGTGCTCCATCGGTTGGATCCGGGTGTTCAACTGTGGATCTCTTCGGGCTCTTGCGAGCGGAAGCCATCCGGTCATCAAGTTGACGGTCGCCTGGGGGGCGTGTGTGGCGAGCCAATGGAGCACGGGGCGTGTGCAGCACTCCACGTGTCCGGGCATCAGCAGGTGGCGAACGATGAGTTTGCCGGGATCCGCTTCGAGAGCCTTCACCGCAGGATGAGCGACTTGTGTGTAGTTCTGAACTCCGGCGATGCGCCCGCAGTCATCGGAACCGAATTTGAGATCCGCGATCCACGTGTCCACGAGCCCGGAGAGCAGAGGCAGAAGCTGCCCGGAATGATAGGCGTTGGTGTTCCATACGACCGGTGGAAGAGGAGCACATTGCCGGAGGGCTTCGAGAATCCCGAGGGCGTTCACGCTGGGCTCTCCGCCGACAAAGTGCACGTTTCGAGCGCCCTCCCGCTGTCTTTGGGAAATGAGCTGGGCGAGGTCTTCAGAAGAGAGAATGGTTCCTTTCTGCGGTTCCTGAACCGCGCTGTCATCGCTGCAGAAGGTGCAGCGGAAACTGCACCCTGTGAGATACACGGTATGGGAAGGGGAGATGGAGCATTCCTCTCCGTAATGAA
>CAVOCR010000377.1:0-3444 GCA_963694245.1 Myxococcota bacterium | reverse complement strand
TACGTCCTGGTGGGTCGGGAGATGCACTGGCTTCGCATCGACCATTACCAGACGGGCCCTGGCGACGATATCGAGCATGCCATTCAGCCGGTCGCCTGTACCCATTGCGAGACCGCTCCCTGCGAGAATGTATGTCCGGTGGCAGCGACCGTTCACAGTCCCGAGGGCTTGAACGACATGGTCTACAACCGATGCATCGGGACGCGCTATTGCGCCAACAACTGTCCCTTCAAGGTACGTCGATTCAACTATTTCAACTTCAACAAGCGGATGGACGACTACCACGGGGAACTCATGGCGATGAGCCGGAACCCCGATGTCACCGTGCGTTTCCGAGGCGTGATCGAAAAATGCAGCTACTGCGTTCAGCGAATCACGGAAGCCAAGATTGAAGCCAAGCGAGACGGAGACGGCCACGTCCCCGATGGGCGAATCGCGCCGGCCTGTGAACAGACCTGTGCCAGCAACGCCATCACTTTCGGCGACATCAACGACAAGAGCTCCCGCGTGGCAGCGCTCAAAGCGTCACCACGGAACTATGGAATCCTCTCGGAATTGAATCTTCATTCCCGGACGACATATCTGGCCAACGTACGGAACCCCAACCCCGAGCTGGTGAAGTCATGATTGATACGCAAAACAGCCTCCTGAGACGACCAATGGCGATCGCGCTGAGCGCATTGGCGATCTGTGCGTGGACAGGATGCAGGGGGACCGTGAGTCACGAACCCCCCGTGCACCTCCAGCAGAACATGGACCAGCAGGAACGCATGGATCCCCAGGAAGCGGCGGACTTCTGGGAAGACGGCAGGGCAATGCGGGCTCCGGTCGAAGGAACCATGGCCTTCGTCGCCACTCCGCTCGAAGCGGGATCCCACAGCCACCTCTTTGAAGGACGCACTGCGGAGGGATTCGCTGAGACGGTTCCCAAAATCGGACCGAATGGCGAACCCATGGCCGTCGACATGGCCTTTCTGAAACGAGGGAAGGAGCGATACGAGATCTACTGTGTCCCCTGCCATGACGGAACAGGCGCCGGTAAAGGCCTCATCGTGAACCGTGGACTCAAGCCCCCTCCTCCGAATTTCCATGAGGATCGGCTCCGTGCGTACCCGATCGGTCAATTCTACAACGTCATCAAGAACGGATACGGATCCATGGGGGCCTATGGAGCCCAGATCCCCGTCAAGGATCGCTGGGCGATCGCGACCTACGTCCGAACCTTGCAGGTCAGTCGCAACGCCGCGCTCGAAGAAGTCCCCGCTGACAAAGCCGCCGCCAACCGCTGGGAGATTCGCTGAGCATGACCGTCTCCCTCCGATCGTCGAACCCCACAGACCACTGGAAAGTGGCTGCACTGGCCTATCTGATATACGGAATCGCATATCTGGGTGGAGCCTGGTTCGAGATGACCCCGGAGCGTCTGAGCTCCTTTGAGGGGAGGATGATCCCGTGGTGGAGTTATTTCGTCATTGGGGGTGCATTCACAATCGCCATGCCCATGCTTCTCCTCCGTCAGATCCGATGGCTGGGAGGACTCCTGGGTGTCGCCACGGGAATCAAGTCCCTCTACCTGATTTGGAGCCAGGGGCGCCACATCGCGGCAGGTGAAGCGGCCCCCCTCTACAACTGGTTCTTTTCCGTCATCGCCATCGTCGCGTCACTCACGCTCCTGCGCGCTGTTCTCACTTCGGCAACGCCCCCCGAGTCTCCGGAGGCGCACGCATGAAGACCTATTCCGACATCGTGGGAGATGGGGGTTCCGACATCCTCGGTCAGGTATCGGACATCGTGGATGCGCTCCAGAAGAGACTGTCGACGATCACCCGAGTCCTCGCCGTTACGAGCGGCAAGGGGGGCGTTGGGAAATCCACGGTCACCGTTCAGTTGGCAGCGGCTCTGGCCCACCGCGGATGGAAGATCGGAATCCTCGATGCAGACATCAACGGGGCCAGCGTGGTGCGGATGACAGGCGTCACGGGTCAATCTCCAAAGATCGGAGCGGAGGGTGTTTCTCCCGCGATCGGTCCAATGGGGATCAAGGTCATGGCCATGGACCTCTTTCTGCCGGAAGAAACCGCTCCAGTCGCCTGGGATGCACACACCCAGCAGGACGCCTTCACCTGGCGCCAGACCCTGGAAATGACCGCGCTCCGTGAGATGCTGATCGACACCCATTGGGGAGAACTCGACGTGCTTCTTCTCGACCTTCCCCCGGGAGGAGATCGCCTCCCCAACATCTCGGGCCTTCTCCCCGAAGGAGCGGGAGCCTTGACCGTCACCATCCCCACCCGAGTTTCCCACACGGTTGTGGAGCGTGCCGTTCGCGCCGCGAAGACGCTGGTCGGCGCCGAAATGCTCGGCATCATCGACAACATGGCGAGTCATGTCTGCGGACACTGTGGAGAGGAAGAAACCCTCTTCCCGGGAGGAGACAGTCGCTCGCTCGCCGAACGAATGAACGTTCCTCATCTCGGTGAAATTCCCTTTGAACCGCGGCTTGCTGCCGCATGCGATGCAGGAGAACCCCTGGTCGCCAACCACCCAGATACCCCGACGGCCCGCGCTTTTGACGGACTCGCCGAAACCCTGAGCCACTGGATCCAGATGCCGAATTCACAATCTGAGATCCAGGGAGATGCCGTATGAAGTTTCTTTGCATGACGTGTGACGACCCCATGAACCTCCAGAAGACCGAGGGCCCGCATCAGGGCTCGATGTCCGTGGTATTCCAATGCGATGGATGTGGGTGGCAGATGGCGATGCTGACCAACCCGATGGAGACCCAGGCGGTTCGATCCCTGGGCGTCAAAATCGGTGGAGCGACCGTCCCCGCCGAACCCATGGAGATGCTCCGGTCCAATTTGACAGGTGTGCGGGCCGACCTCGCAGCAAACGGAGAGGGAAGTGCTCCGGCACAGGCCGCTGAAGCCGACGCCGGAAACGAAGACGGCGCAGCCTCCAAATGCCCGTTCTCTCAGATGTTGCAGACGGGTAGCGAGGAAACGCCGACACGACAGGAGTTCATCACCTCTGTCGCGGCCCCGCCACCAGAACCCAGTTCAGAAGGTGTCGCATGGACCGACGCCGCGAAACAGCGAATCGAGGAGAGGATCCCAAGCTTCATCCGACCCATGGCTCGAGTTGCGATCGAAAAATACGCCGAGGAAAAGGGGTATTCCGAGATCAACGAGGACGTGTTGGAAGAAACTCGCGGGATGTTCGCCGCATAGGTGTTGGAGAGGGTGGGAAGGCAAGCTTCCGCCCCATTGAGAAACACGGCCAGTGGACTTCCATGAAGTCCCCATGGCCACCGGAGCACCGAGAAGGGCTGTTCCGGAATTCAGGGAGTTGTCAGAAGCGATGAAATACCTGACAAGCAAGCTGCGAGCCATTCGCAAGCCGTCTCATTGGTGGACCATGGCGGGAATGATCGCCACCACC
>CAVOCR010000376.1:0-3453 GCA_963694245.1 Myxococcota bacterium | reverse complement strand
CTTGACTTCCAATCCGGGCGGGTGTCACGCTCCGAACGAATCACTCGCGACACCAATGGAAGGAGCCTCCCCGCCCATGAAGAAGAACTTCGTGCTCGATACCAACGTCCTGCTTCACGACGCCAGTGCTCTCTACGCCTTCGAAGACAACAATCTCTGCATCCCCATCTACGTCTTTGAGGAAATCGACCAGTTCAAGAAGGATCTCAGCGAGCTCGGACGGAACGCACGGGAAGTGAGCCGGATCATCGACGGTTTTCGGGAAAAAGGAAGTCTGCGGGAGGGTGTCGCGCTCGAGAGCGGAGGCACACTCCGCGTCCTGCTGACGAACAAGAAGCTTCCGCCCGAAGCCTCCGTTCGCCACGAAATGGACAATAGCATCATGGCCTGCGCCCTCGACATCCAGGAGCGCGAACCACAACACCCCGTCGTATTCGTGACGAAGGACACGAACCTGCGGATCCGCGCGGATGCGCTGGGTCTCGACGCAGTCGACTTTGACGTCACCGGCGGGAGAAGCCAGGAACTCTATCCGGGAACTGCGGAGTTCACCTTGCCGACGGAAAGCGTCGACGCCATCTACGAGGGAAATGGCCTGAATTTGTCGGAGGCCGGAGACGTGCCCCAGGGTCTGCACCCCAACGAATACCTTCTGGTGCGTGACGCCTCGCGTCCCTCCCGCACCATCCTCGCTCGCCTCGACAGCGAAGGCGAGCGCATCGAGAAAATCCGCGCATTGAAGGACTCCGTGTGGGGAATTCGTCCCCGAAACATGGAACAGCATTTCGCCCTGGATGCCCTGCTTCGACCCGAGATCCAGATGGTGACACTGATCGGCAAGGCCGGAACGGGAAAGACTCTCGTGGCCCTCGCTGCTGGACTCCAGCAGACCGTCGACGACGAGCGCTATCGAAAGATGCTGGTCTCCCGTCCAATTTTCCCGCTCGGACGCGACATCGGATTCCTGCCGGGAAATCTCGAAGAAAAACTGCGCCCGTGGATGCAGCCCATTCACGACAACGTCGAATTCCTCACCTCGCTCTCCCGCGGCAACAAGCACGTGAAGAACTACCGGAACCTCATCGAAAACAAGATCATCGAGATTGAGGCACTGACGTACATTCGAGGCCGTTCCATCCCCCAGCAGTTCATCATCGTGGACGAGGCACAGAACCTCACACCTCATGAGGTCAAGACCGTCCTCACACGGGCCGGAGAGTCGACCAAGCTGGTATTCACCGGGGATCCCCACCAAATCGACCACCCCTATGTCGACGCGGTGAACAATGGGCTGACCTACCTCGCCCAGAAGTTCCGAAGCGAAAGCATCTCGGCACACATCGTGCTCTCCAAGGGGGAGCGCTCTCCCCTCGCAGAGATCGCCTCGAACCTGCTCTAGGTTGTCTTGACAGCCCACGGGCCCCCCGCAGACAATGCCCCCCAACCCGGAGGACGCCATGTATCTCGGAGAGGTGATTGGAACATGCATCGCGACCCAGAAGGCCCCCGGTCTGAAGGGTCTGCGCATGCTGGTGGTTCAACCTCTCGACGAGCACGGAAACCCCACTGGAGATCGCCACATCGCGTGTGACTCCGTTCAGGCAGGCCCTGGAGACCGCGTCTTTCTCGTGGGATCCCGAGAAGCAGCCCTGGCGTTTGAACCCAGCTTCGTGCCCGTGGATGCCGCCATCGTGGGCATCGTCGACTCCGTGGACCTTGATCGGCGGGAGAACGACGCATGAAACTCGCCCAGGTGATCGGAACCGTCACAGCGACTGCGAAACACCCGGGTTACCTGGGCCACAAGCTCATGATCGTGGTCCCCATCGATGCATCCGGCCAGACCATCGGTGAAAGCCAACTCGCAGTCGACACGGTACAAGCGGGCCCCGGGGACACGGTCCTCGTCCTACGCGAAGGCACGGGCGTGCGCCAGATCCTGAACGAAGGCACTCCGCCCATACGCTCTCTCATCATTGGCATCGTCGACGAGGTCGACTCCGCATGAGCACTCGCCCGCTGACCCTCATTCGTCGGGAGATGGTCCGATGGATTCACAAGGTGGATCAGAAAGGATGGGTCGCCAACCACGACGGCAACGCGACCATTCGGCTCGGCGGCAATCGATTTCTCGCGACACCCACTGCTTTCAGCAAAGCGGAGATTCAGGAACAGGACCTGCTGGTTCTCAACCAGCGCGGACAGGTGATTCAAGGGCGACACCGGGTCTTCAGTGAATTCGCACTCCATCGGACCTGCTTCGACACGCGTCCAGACGCCCAGGTCGTGTTGCATGCACATCCCCCCACGACGACCGGAATGGCCGTCGCGGGTGTCGAGATCCACCCCACCCTGATCGCGGAGGCGGTGGTCAGCCTGGGAGACCGGATTCCGCTCGCCCCCTACGCGATGCCGGGAACGGAAGAATCCAACGAGGCTCTCGCGAAGCTCATTTCACATTACGATGTCGTCATGCTCGAGAACCATGGCGTGATCGCCGTGGGCGACGACCTCGAACAAGCCTTTCTCCGCGTGGAACTCTGTGAACATCTGGCCAAAATCCAATTGGCAGCGGAGCAGGCCGGAGGCGCCCGGCGAATCCCCGATGCGGACATCCAGCGTCTGATGAAGAAGCGCACGAAAGCAGGGCTCGGCCCTGAATCACGAGGTGTTCCCGCCCTCCCCCCGGAGGAAGGTCCAGTCCAGCTGGTGGGTCCCTGCAGCGGGCCTCTTCCCATGCGCACCTCGCGCTAGGGAATGACACACTGGGATCCGTTGCACACGGACCCCTCGACGCACGCATTTCCCAGGAACCCACACTGACATTTCCCCAGGGGACACCCTGAGGATGTCACGGAGTCGCAGAAGATCCCCGGCCCGCATGCACACACATCGGGGTCGAAGGGCTTTCCGCCCGGAATGCAGTTGGGGTTCGGCTGCCCGCAGGATTCATCCCCCACACACTCCAACTGACCTCCGGGTCCACACAACATCGTACCTGTCGCGCATCCGTCCTCATTCGAGTCACAGGGGGCCTGCTTCAATCCAAACCCTTCATCCACGGTGCCGTCGCAATCATTGTCGAGTTCATCACAGGACTCGACAAGCCCTTCCACCGTCTCGGCTCCGCAGATCCACGACTGCTGATCTGGGGCACACTCTCGCAACCCGTTCGGGCAGAGGTCGTCATCAGGACCATCACAGGGCAGGCCGACCCCAAACTCCTCATCCACGCTTCCATCGCAATCGTTGTCGACGCCATCACACCGGACTTCCACCTCTCCGTCGTACAGTGGAGAGATCGAGTAATCGCAGATCCAGACGCCTTCCTCGTTGCAGGTGGGCGCGACTTCACCGCATGCACCCCACGCGACGCACTCGCCCTCTCCGGGACACGCGGGCGGGGGGGCGTCTCCGTCCTTCGCATCGACTTTGATGACGGCATCCCCCCCG
>CAVOCR010000375.1:0-3459 GCA_963694245.1 Myxococcota bacterium | reverse complement strand
GCTGGCGATGAGGCGGGGCAGAACACGTCTCCGCTGGAAGCTGACGGAGGGGCGGAACGAACCGCGATCGACGCGGGGTATCGGGTTCAGTATTTCGAGGCGGGCACGCGTGCACATTACGTGGCACCTGCCGACCACACGTATCATTTTGAAGCCTATGCGGGGCATTGGAAGGCCATCGAGATTCCAGAGGGGGGCTCGGCCGTCTATCTCAATGACGACGCGACAGAGGCGATTCGACGTCGGGGACCCGCGACGGTGTCGAGTCGTCACATGTGCACGATCATCCCTGGCTACAAGCCTCCGAACATGACGAAGAGTCTGGAGGGCCTGACGGTTCTCCCCTACGTGAATGGGTGTTCCACGAAACAGATTTTCCCGCCGGAACGTGCCGGCGATCCGACGTTGCAGTACCTGCACATTCCTCCCAACAGCGCCGAGCAGGCCCACCACATCCACTCCACGGTACGGGTCGTGTACATCCACTCGGGACGCGGGGTGTCCATCGTGGGCATGGATCAGGAGACCTTTGAGGCGGAATTGACGCCCGGAATGGTCTGCATTCTGGATCCCATGGTCCCCCATCACTTCGAGACCCCGTTCGGCGAGGCTCTGGTGTGCGTGCCGTTTCATGTCTTCTCCACGGTGCCGGGAGTGGAGTCGAATCACCCGATGTTCAACGGGACTTTCATGACTGGTCAGCGCTGACTCCCGGATGGGGGCAGCACGCCGATTCATCGTCACGTCACCTGGCTACACGGCGACCAAGTGGCTCGCGTGGGCGCTCAACGAGCACCCGGCCATCCACTGCACGCATTCCGCGGGCGTGAGCCCGACCGATCACGCGTATTCACTGGAAGAACTGGACGCGCTGGTCGAGGAGAAGTTCGGGGCGCGGGACCAGATTCCCCTCGACCAGTTTCTCACAGAACTCGAGGCGGATGCCCCAGATGCCGAAGCGGTGGGAAACGTTCATCGGTACAATTTGAGCGCGTTGGCCCGGAACCGGGAGCACTTCCCCGGCGCGGGTGCGGTGCGGGTGGTCAACCTGGTCCGGCATCCCGTGGATTGGATCGCGTCGGGTACCGCGCAGATGGCGCGGATGAGCGAGGGGGTTGAGCTCATCCAGAGACAGATATGCGGGCATCACGAGCGCCATGGGGAGCTGCATGCTGCCCACGACTTCCCTGTACACCCGAGCAATGAGGACCTCGCCTTTGCCTATCTCTGTCATCGGCTCTGTCTCCTCGCCCGCGAGGGAGCCCTTCCCGGAATCCGGCATGTGCCGATGGAGGCCATGACGACGGAGCGGGACACGTTTGCATCGGTTGTCAAAGCGGTCAGCGGTCGCATCGCTGAGGAGAGCTATCTGGACTCCGTCTTTGAAAAGGGAGCCATTCACGCCCACCGCTCAGGCGCGCCCGCTTCGCCTCGGGAGAAGTTCGAGGGATGGCTTCCCTGGAAGCGGGAATTGTTTGCGCACTGGGCTCGCGTGTCCGAGGTGTTTTCGGTGTACCGGGGCCTGGGATACACGGGGTGGGTGCCTCCTTCCGTGGGGGCTGGGACCGAGCGGGTGAGAGCCTTTCTGGAAGGTTCGTTTCATGCAGTCACGGGGACCGAGGTGTTGATGGAGGGGCAGTTCCGGAAGCTCTTCAGCCGCAAGCGTCGGCGCATTCATGAGCGCCTCGTGGCGTCGGTTCCCTGGGCCGGAGGCTGGGGGAACGGTCCCTTCGGTTTCATCAGTCCAGGAATCCTCGGGGGCATCGAGCCGCTCCCGCCGGAGGCGCTTTTCACGGATGATTCCATGACCCTCGCCGCGGTCCATCCCTACAAGCAGGATCGTTCGCCTGCCATTCTTCGTCTGGATGATACGCAACATCTTGCGACGCTCAATCTGAAGGGTGCGGGGATGCGCAGCCCTCACGACACGTTCATTGGACGGGCGGGGAGGTGTCCTTCCTTTGTGGAACGGCTCCGTGACCATGGAGGGCGTCCTCTTGAACTCCTCTTTGACCATCCCGAGGAGGAATACAACGCGCATCGGCTGGTGGGCGGTGCCGAGGAGGGCGCGATGCTCTATGAGGCATGGCATGCCCTGGGCTGGCATGCCTTGCTGCTGGAACTCGATGGGGACGCCGGGGCGCTGCCTGTCCCCATCTCGGTGTCGCGACTGGGAGAAATGGCGTCGACGTCCCGGGAAGGGGGGCGTCAGATGACGTGGGATTATCTCACGGATCCCCTGCGGACCCATCGGTCGCAGATGCGTCGTCTTCTGCGGGACATCCGGTGGGTGGATGCGGGATTCAATCCCTTTGCGATCCTGGAGCGGGAATACGCGCTGCGGCAATTGAAGCGGGAGGACGGGGTGGAGTCGATGGACCCGGACCTTCGGCGGCGAATGGCGGAGATGTATCTGCGTTTTCGCGGACCGGTGATCTATGCCCATGCCAGTCGGGCGAAGCTGCGGATTGGCCATCTATGGGACCAGGTGGCGACCACGGAGGTCTTGAGCGAACGCCTCCTGGAGCTCGGTCTTCCTCCCGGGGAATCCGGGATGGCGGAATGGATTCGTCGGGTCCTCCGGGAGATTCATGCATGTCATGGAGTCGCGTTCCGCGAGACCTCCGGGGCCGGGAAGGAACTCGCCTCCGTGTCCGGGCGGATGGCATTGCTGGCCCACCACCACGAAGCGAACGGGGATCTCCAGAGCGGCATCATGGAGAGCGTGGGGAAGGCCGCAGGAAGAACCCTCGGCGCGCTTCATGGGGCGGGGGGACATGGTCTCGGGAGACGGCTCAAGATCCGCTCCGCCTCGGGGGAGGTCCTTCGAGATGAATTTGGAATGGTGGTCCGTGCCGGGGCCCCGGGTGGGGGACCCACGGCCAGTCGAAATGTGACCATTGCGGGAGAGTTCATGGATCTCTCGATGGTGAGCAACCCGGCCATGGACTGGACCAGTCGGTTCGCACGCGCGTGGAGCCGTGTGGATGGGAGACGATGCCAGCCCGGACATCCTCGGCTCGTGCCAGTCTATCAGGCGTGTGACGTCGAGTTGGCGCTGGAGTCGATGACCCTCTTCAGCGCGTTTCTCATGGGCAACGAGTCCCTCGTGGATCCCCGCTGGCAGGAAATCACCGAGATGCGACGGGAACGGAAGGTGTTGGAGGACGGGGTCAGGCTGCCGGATCTCAGTTCCGAGGAGAGGGCCCAGAGAATTGAGGCGGTCGAAGGGATCGAGGGAACCCTCGGCGAGCTGAGAAAGGGTCTCGATGGCTTCCCCCCGAATCCTACACTGGATGCTTTTCGAGTGGCCTATGATCGGACCTTTGATGACGCTCGTGCTCGCTACCCACGGTATGCCCAGGCGCGCCCGTGTCCAGCGGTTGAGGAAACAGATGCGATCCACTAGAAATGAGACACGCACAGGGGACTGAATGGGATCAATCTGGGGATTTCACG
>CAVOCR010000374.1:0-3464 GCA_963694245.1 Myxococcota bacterium | reverse complement strand
CCGTTCCTTCCGGGCTGCTGTCAAAGACCAGGTAGTAGGTGCCGTTTGTGGGCTCAAGGACCCAGTTCACTTCGTTGGCCTCCCCGGCGGCGATGCATTGGCTCATGTGACAGCCTCCGCCGGGCATCTCCAGTAGCGTGACCAGAGTTCCGGGATCCGCGGTGATTTGGAGTGGAGTGGGTCCAGTCAACACGCTCCCGATCCGGATGGTGGTCTCCGATCCGGGCGCGGGGGTGTCCAGAGCGCAGGGATTGGCGTCGATGTTCGAGGCGCTCGAGGACCCGTTGGTCATTCCCATGATGGGGGCATCACAGAGCAGTTTTTGGGTGGAGACGCAAGTTCCGCAGGGCGGGGAGTCGATGCAGTCGCTGTCTGCACAGTCTGATTTCCCATCCATGTCATTGTCCACGCCGTCGTGGCATTGGATTTCGAGGGGCAGAGGACACGCCGGGTCGTCGGAGCAGTCGGGATCGGCGCAGTCAACGAAACCATCGTTGTCCTCATCTTCGCCATTGTCGCAGAGGCTCTCCAGAGCGGGCCCGCAGGTCGCGCCGATCAGGAAGGGGGAAAGGTCTCCCTCAGGGAGGTCCACTACGAGCATTGCCGTCGGGAGTTCCAGAGTGGGGGTGAATGCGATCTGGGAAGGCGCGGAGTCCACGCAAAGGGTGGCATCACATCCATTCAGGGGGTCTTCTCCGACGAGGTGGAGATGACTGTCTTCGGGTGCGTTGGCGAGCACGATGGACATCGTGGTGCCCAGCGGTGGCGCGAGGCGCCAGGTCGCTTCCAGACCCTTGGAAGGCGTGTCGCCACACGGGAAGACGCTGAAGGCCTCGGTATAGAACTCGGCGGCGAGCGGGCTTCCATGGGTCGTGTCGCAGTTCAAGGTCTGAATCGGGAGACAGTCGGCGCAGTCGGGACTTCCATCGCAGTCCGAGTCCAGACAGTCCAGGAAGCCGTCATTGTCCTCGTCCACTCCATTGGCGCATTCCATTTCCATGTCGGCGCCACACAGGATGGAGAGTTGGAAATCCATGGTCCCGGGGACGGTGCTGTCGACAAGCACATGGTAGAGCTGGTTGGGCATCGCGAGGAGGGCGGCTTCCTGGGCTCCTTCGCTCACGCAGGCCTCGGGATTGCATTCGCCGTCGGGTCCCGCCACGATCCAGGTGACTCGGCTCCCCGGGTCGTTGGTCGTGACCTGCGCTGTCACATATTGCGCTGTGGGAGTCTGAAAAGAGAATGCGACCTCGGCGCCCGGCGTCGGGTCTTGATTCTCGCATCCTGCGACGAGGGTCGCGTGAGTCGCGAGAGGGGAGGACGTGGAGAATTCAAATGCGCTGTTGCAGGTCAACGGCCAGAGGGGCTGACAGAGCCCACAGCCCTCGGGTGCGCCGCAGGCGGGGTCTTCACAGTCGATCAGACCATTGCCATCTTCGTCGACCCCATTGGCACAGTCGAATTCGGTTCCCGCCTCACACAGCAGTTGCAGCGCGAACTCCCCGGCACTCTCCACGCTGGAATCGATGATGAGAACACTGGGTTGGCCTGGAACGGAGGTCCACATCAATGAGTTGCCGGATTCCACGCAATCGTCTGCCACACAGCTCGCGGGCGATTCGGGGACGATGCGGCTGAGGAGATGGCCGCCGGTTTGACTCGCCATCAACGCCGTGTAGGTGATGGGGGTGTCGGAGGCTTCGATCAGATAGGCCATCTCCGGACCCGCGAGGGTTTCGGAGTGGCAGGGGTACTCGGCGAGGTTCTGGGTCGCCAGAGGGCTGGAGGTGTTCGCTCCCAGAGTGGAACCGCAGCCAAGAGGCGCGAAGGGGATGCACCCCGTGCATATGGGGGTGTCTTCGCACTCGGGGTCCTCGCAGTCGATGAGGTCGTCCGCGTCTTCATCGATTCCGTTGTTGCAGAGGACCTCTGTGGAGGCGTGGCAGTTGAATTGAAGCGCAAACACGCCCGCCGCTCCCTGGTGGCCATCTACGCGGATCAGATATTCGGTTCCGGCGGTGGTGTTCCATTGGACGGTGTCTTCGCCGGCCGTGACACAGATTTCCTGAGCGCATCCCAGGCTTTCATCGGTGACTTCGTGGACCACGAGCCGCAGGTCTTCGCTTTTGACGTCGAGGGTCGCGCTGACGGACATCGCGGGACCCGCGGGGACCCGAAAGACCTGCTCGGGACCTGAGAGGTCCCAGGAGTTGCAGGGGTTGTCGTCGATGGATGAGGTGGACTGTGCCCCCAGTGTGGATGAGGTGATGGAGGCACCACAGCTCACCGGAAATCCAGCCGCGCATGCGGCTTCGGCGCATTCCGGCGCGGAAGTGCATCCGGGATCTGCGCAATCCACGTCGCCGTTGGCATCATCATCGATTCCGTTCGTGCAGTGTTCACTGCAGGGAGTTCCGGTGCATTCTCCCTGCTGGCACGTGGCGTTGCATTCCGCCGTGGACTCCGCAACGCAGGGGATTCCGTCGAGGGCATCGTCGATGAAGCAGGCTCCCGTGGAGGGATTGCATCGTGCGACGCGACAGGCCGGGAGCGTGGGAAACGTCTCCGCGCAGTCCGCGTCCGAAAGGCACGCGTCTCCGCCTGCGCTCTGGGGAGGTACGACGTCGTCGTTGTTCCCGACCGTGGGGGTGCTCTGGCAGGAGGACAGCGAGCCACAGGCCACGAGGAGGAATAGCGTGGCATGGCGGAATGCCCAGATATGTATGGGAGAGTTCACTGGCTGCTTTCACATGTCTGAGAGGGTACGTGGACGTTTCGGCGGGGGCTCTGATGGCGGCGTCATGATTTTGAACTCGAAGTGAGCATTGGCTTCTTCGGGGGGCGGAGGCGGAGGGGTTTCCTCCGGAAATGCCTCCAGAACTTCGTATTTTCGTTTGAACTCAATCGTTCTCTGAATCAGTCCAGTGACCCGCACCTCTGGCTTTTCGCCGTCGGGATTGCTGGATTCAGGGGGGGGGGTGTTTTGGGCCACTGAGCGCTCCTGGGAGTGAAGCCAGGTCCCCTCATGGGTTCATGGCACCCGTGCCCGCGTGAACACGACCTTCTCGATCAAAGTAGGGGAGCGGATCTGGCGGTGTCAAGGATACGGAACAGCTGTTGCTGCCGATCCGACTCAAAATTGGGAGCGATGCGAAAGTGGATGTATCCTCCTCGTGCTTGACCGGTTGAACGCAGGGGGGGATATGGGTCAGCTGCTGGAAGAACATTGTCTGGAGGGCTTGCCGCTCCTGCCGCTGCCGGATCATGTCCTGCTGCCGCATACGCTCGTTCCGTTTCACATTCACGAAGACCGTTTCAAGGAGCTCGCAGAGCACTGTGTCTCGGGTTCGAGGCTCCTCGTGGTCTCGGGATTGAAGCCCGGATGGGAAGAGGATTATCTCGGAAGTCCGGAGGCCTGGGGCATCGGGTGTCTGGCGAAGGTGGTCAACGAGGAGCGTCAGCGC
>CAVOCR010000373.1:0-3478 GCA_963694245.1 Myxococcota bacterium | reverse complement strand
GCGGAGTTCGCGATCCCGAAAGAAAGGCGTCACTACTCCTTCCAGATCACCTTCCAGGGATGCCGGCGAAGATCCGCAAGCAGCTCCCGGAGATCATCGTAGAGGTCCTGATCCGACAGGAGAGCCCCCAGGGTTCCCTTGCCCTCTCGCACGCCCCCTGAGAGTTTCTGCGCATCGACCATGACTCCCTCCACGCGATCCAGGATCGTCAGGATGCGTGCGTGGCCGTCTTCACCCAGGCTTTGATACGTGCCCGCCACGGATCCAAACGCATCCAGCGTTCCTTCCACACGATCGACAACCCCCGGCACCGCAGTGCGGAGGCGACCCGTCAAACGTCGCGCATTCTCCAGAGTGCTCCGGAGGTCCTGGCCATCTCCGAGCCCTTTCTGAGCCGACTCGAGAAGGGCGTCTGCCCGGGACACGCTCGACTCAAGAGCCGAAAGCGTGGCTTCGATGCGATCCGCATTTCCAAGAACGATGTCATCGACATGCTTCACGGTGTCGTTAATGCGCATCAGGATCTCCGCGATCGTCCGCCGATTCTCCTGCAGCATTCGCGAGACTTCGCTTAGCGTGACCGAGAGATCCCGGGCCACGATCTCCAGTCGGAGTGGCTCCACACCGTCCATCACGGCGCCGGGCTGGACCCGATCCGCATCCACCGTTCCCGGCGAGATCTCCACGTATTTTTCACCCAGGATCCCCCGGGTGGTGATGTAGGCACGCGCATCTTCCGCGATGGTCTCGAAATAGGCGGGGAGGATCTCCATCTCCACACGAACCTGGACCCTCTTCCCATTCTCCTCGTCCTGGCGGCCTCCCCAGAACTGGACATCCGTGACCTCGCCGACCGTGAAGCCCGTGATCTTCACGCCCGCGCCAACCTTGAGACCGGCGCTCGCCGGGAAGTCCGCTCGAAGCGCGATGCCTGGCGTGGTCTGGAAATCCCCCAATGCGACCATGAATCCCGCGAAGAGCGCGAGAGACACGATCACCAGAATCCCCACCTTGATTTCCATCGAACGCTCTTCCATCACCTACAACTCCATCGGTCCCTCGGGTTGCCCCTGGATGAACTGTTGTACCACCGGATCCTCGGAGTGGCGGATCGCATCCGTCGTCCCGTCGACTCGAATCCTACCCTGGTAGATCATGGCCACACGATCCGCGATCGAAAAGATGCTGCGAAGATCATGGGACACGACAATCGACGTGACCCCCTGCTCCTCCGCAAGCCTCCGTATCAAAGCGTCCACATGGCTCGCGGCCATGGGGTCCAACGCGGTCGTGGGCTCATCAAAAATCATGACACGTGGCTCCAGGGTCAATGCCCGCGCAATCGCCACCCTCTTCCGGAGACCGTCGCCGACATCCGCGGGCATTCGATGTGCCATCTCCCCCATCTGTACCAGTTCCAGCATCCCCTGCGCATGTCCCGCAGCTTCTGCATCATTCATGTTGCGATGCTTCCGCAATGGCAGCGCCACATTCTCCAGAAGCGACATCGAATCAAAGAGAGTCGCATGCTGAAACACCATCGCGCACTTCTTGCGAATCGGATAGAAATCACGCTCCGACAGATGCGTGATTTCCTCCCCATCCAGCAAAATGCGACCTGAATCCGGTCGAATGAGGCCCACCAGCTGCTTCACGAGGACGGACTTTCCGGCACCCGAGGCGCCGATGATGAACTGAACCGTCCCTTCCGGAACCCGCAAGCTCACGCCCTGAAGAATCTCACGCTCCCCGAATCGCTTGTGAATGTCCTGAAACTCAATCATCAGTTCACCACCAGATACACGCTACTGCTGATCACGAAGTCCAGCACGATCACGGCGAATGAGCAGTTCACCACGCTACGGGTTGTGGCGGCACCCACTCCTTCACTCCCTCCGTGCGCAGACAGACCCGCGTGTGCCGCGATGATCGGAATCGCGTAGCCAAACGACAGGGATTTCAACACGCCCATCACCACGTCGTGACTGTGCACCATCGTCAAATTGACATAGGTGGAGTAGGGAACTTCCCAGCCAATGCGTGCTGTCAGCATGCCTCCAAGAAACGAAATGCAGACGCCGATGATCGTCAACATGAGGAGCATCGGCCCCCCCGCGAGGAAACGGGGAACAACGAGGTAACGCACCGGATCCGTGTTGCACATCCGGAGTGCATCCACCTGCTCCGTGACCACCATGCTGCCGACCTGCGCCGCGATGGCGCTGCCCGTTCGGGTCGCCACCATCAGCCCACAGATGACCGGTCCGAACTCGCGTACAAGAGTGGCCAGGTAGGTCGCTCCCGCCCGCGAGAAATCCGGAAGCACCCGCTCAAGCTGAGTACATCCCTGATAGAGGCTGATCACGCCCAGCACACCGAGGGTCACTCCAATGAACAGGAGACTCTCGACTCCGATGTCAAAGAGCTGACGAACCACCTCCCTTCGATCCGCACGCTCCGACGCGACCGTTCGAACCGTTCGCCCCAGAAGCACGAAGATCTCACGGAGCGTGCGCACCAGATCACCGAGTGGAGCGCCAAGACGCTCGATGAACATGGGTTCTGAGGAGTCTTTCCCGTTCATTCCCGTCCTAGAGATACGTGGCCCACGTCAAAAACAAATCGACGACCCAGATTCCAATCGCGCTGGCCACCACGCTCTGATTGACCGCACGCCCCACACCCGAAGCCCCGCCTGTCACCCGAAGCCCGAAATAACAGGAGACCACGGAGATCGAGAGTCCGAAACAGGCCGCCTTCAGGATTCCGACCAGGAACTCATGGAGAAGATGTGACTCGATCAACCCGTAGTAGAAAACGCGCCAGTGGACCTTCAGGATCCACTGGCTCACCAACGCGCCTCCGAAGAGCGCAAAGAGATCGCCGATGCAGGTGAGGAGACCCAGCATCACCATCATCGCCATGAATCGAGGGACCACCAGGTGGCGAATCGGCTCAATCGCGAGTGCCCTGAGCGCGTCGATCTGCTCCGTCACCGCCATCGTACCCAGTTCTGCCGTGTTGTTGGCGCCGACGCGCCCACTGAACATCAAGCCGATCAGCACGGGACCGATCTCCGCAAGAACCGCGAAGCCTGCCCCCCAGCCCAACAGGCCCGTGGCTCCCGTCCGTCCGACAAAATCCCCGGTCTGAATCACCATGATTGCGCCCGCGAAAAAGCCCGTCACGGCGACGATCGCATAGCTTTGAACGCCCACCTTGTACAGGTTGCGCCAGGTCTCACGACGATCAAACGTTGGCGGAATCAACGCCCGCAGGATCCGAAGAAAGAGCATCGTCAATCCGCCGACAATCTCCATCAGCCCAAGGACGCTGGAGCCTATGGTGACGAGAAGTTTCAGACCGGACCTCCCTCACGCCCCTGGAAAAACGCCTGCATCACCGAATCCCTCGAACTCCGCGCTTCTTCCAGATTTCCGGAGAATTGGACCTGCCCCTCGGCAAGCAGCACATAATG
>CAVOCR010000372.1:0-3482 GCA_963694245.1 Myxococcota bacterium | reverse complement strand
CGTGGGGACTCTCCATAGAAATTGCGGTGACGTACCTCCGCCGGATCCTTCCCCATCCGTTCCGCGTATCGATTCAACGCCTCCTCCACGACCAACATGCCCTGGGGGCCACCAAACCCGCGAAACGCGGTGTTTGACGGAAGGTTGGTGCGTACCGAGCGACCCGTGAAATGCAGGGACTCGATGAAATAGGCGTTGTCGAGATGAAAGAGGGCCCGATCCACGATCGGCCCGGTCAGGTCAATGGACCAGCCCCCATCGGCAATCACATCTGCGCGCAAGGCGATCAACCGACCCGACTCGTCGAATCCCGCCTCGTAGCGCGTCGAAAAGGGATGACGTTTTCCGGTGATGGTCATGTCCTCGTCGCGGTTCAACCAGACCCGAACTGGACGGTCATGAATCACCGCTCCGAGTGCCGCGAGACATGCAAACGGAGTCGCCTGCGATTCCTTTCCCCCGAAAGCTCCCCCCATTCGCGGGACTTCGCACACCACCTTGTGATCGCCGAGCCCCAGCACTGTCGCCACTTCCCGCTGAATCTCGGTCGGATGCTGAGTGGAGGAGTGGATGTGAATCGCCCCGTCCTCCCCTGGAATGGCAAGAGCGGCCTGTGTCTCGAGATAGAAGTGATCCTGCGCGCCGTTCCGGGTCTCTCCTGAAATCTGCACGGCTGCACCGGCCAACGCGGCATCCACGTCACCCCGCTGAATCACGTGGGGGACCGTCAACCAGGCCTCGGCCTCGATCGCCGCCTCGAGGGACGTGAGTGCCGGAAGCTCCTCGCAGGTGATGACCACTTTCTCCGCTGCATCCCGACAGGCCTCCCACGAGCGGCCCACCACCAACGCAACCGGCTGGCCTCGATAGAACACGAAGTCTTCCGCGAGAAGCGGCTCATCATGCACGATCGGCCCAATGCGATTCGTCCCTGGAATGCTGTCGACGAAATGGACTCCCACGATCCCAGGCATGGCGCGAGCGACATCCCCGTCCCGTTCAAGAATCCGTGCGTGGGCATGTCCGCCCGGCACGATCACGCCAAAGAGCGTTCCTTCGGGGTCCCGGAGGTCGTCCACATAACGGGCTTCACCCGTCGCATGACGAATCGCGCTCTCGTGCAGTGCATCCTGGTGGAGTGGGGTCTTTTGAGCGCTCATGCATCCCCTCCCAGCACGACCGTCCCCGACGGAGCGTTTGGAAGCACGACAAAGGCCTGCCCCGCAGTTTCCGCGTGAAAACCGATGAGGAGGTTGCGCGCCACCAGCCCACGGTACCAGGCGGAACCGCGGTGATCGCTCAGGGGTTGAAAATCGGTGGCGAGCTGCTCTGACGCCTCCGCAAAAGCGGCCTCCGTATAGGGGGATCCGATCAACGCCGCCTCGGTGGCGTGCGCACGTGCGGGCGTCGCAGCCATTCCCCCGTAGGCGATTCGCGCCTCAGTGATGATTCCCTCCGCATCCACCCGGACCCGCATGGCCGCACACACGGCGCTGATGTCCAGTTCACGACGCCGCGACACCTTGTACGATCCCATCCGCGCATCCGCCGGAGGACGAGGAATTTCAATGGCCGTGAGAAACTCCCCTGCTCTGAGAGCAGTCTTGCGATACCCCTCGAAGAAGTCATCGATGGACACCCTGCGTTCCCCCGAACTGGACCGAAGAACCAGGGTCGCGTCGAGGGCGAGAAGCACCGGCGGCGTATCCCCGATCGGAGACGCATTGCAGAGATTCCCCCCGAGCGTCGCCCGATTCTTGATCTGGCGGGCACCGAAAAACCGCAGCATGCGGACGAGAATCGGAAGCTCATCCGGAAGATCCGCTTCCAGATCCGCAAGTCGACACATGGCGCCCAGCGTCCAGCCACTCGCGGTCCGTTCGATCTGGCGCAGCTCCGGCAAGCCCTCGAGCGAGATGAGACAGGGAAAACGCACCCGGCCCTTCGTCACATCCAGTCCCAGATCCGTGGCGCCCGCGAGGAGACGATGATCCGGATTGCCCTCCATGATCTCCACCAGAGAATCCAGGGTCCCGGGCGTGAAGAAACGCCGCCCTTCACGTTGATACTCCAGAGACAGGTCAGCGCCCTCGTCGTCCCACCCGTCCGTTCGAATCCCATCGTCGGGCTGAGCTCCAGCCACCGCGTGCGTTGCATCGCGAATGGGACGGTATCCCGTACACCGACAGAGATTCCCGCACATCTGGTCATCGAGCTTCCAATCCGCATCGAGATCCGTGCGATGACAGGCTTCGAACAGGGACATGACGACGCCAGGAGTACAGTAGCCACACTGGGATCCCAGATGCTCGGCCAGGGTCCGTTGCACCAGATGCGGCTCTCCGTCTCGAACCAGACCCTCCACCGTGTGAATCCGGCGACCATGAAGTGCGGGGAGGAGCATCAGGCAGGAGTTGACCGCACGAAATCGGGGACCGCCCGGGGCCGTGACATCCAGTTCCACAATGGTGCAGGCCCCACAATCACCCTCAGCGCACCCCTCTTTCGTCCCGGTTGCCCGGTGATGGGTTCGCAGAAACTCGAGGACGGTTCGTGTCGGCGACACATCCGCAATCTCCACCAGTTCGTCATTCACATGAAAACGCAGCACGCCCACAAATCACCCTTTCCCCGAATTCGGAACCTTCGTCGCTCTCAAGCGCTCAACGGCATGCTCTGAGAGCGATGCGACGGACGCCCCCCGTGTTTTCTTCCGACTCTTCGTTTCCCGCCGGACCCGAATCATCTCGCCGACGATCGCCACGGCGATCTCCATGGGCGTCTCCGCCCGGATATCGAGCCCAATGGGTGCATGCACACGCTCGACATGCTCTGAAGCAATTCCCTCCACATCCAGCCGCCGGAGAATCTTTTGAACCTTCCGGGTGCTCCCGATCATGCCCAGATAGCCGACCTCCCGAGTCACAAGACGCGCCAGAATCTCCCGGTCATGGTCATGGTTGTGGGTGACAATCACATGAAAGTCTCGGGAGGTGCTCACATGGCTCGCGAGAAAATCCGAATGGGAGCTCCGTTCCCTCTGGATCCCGGCGACCAGCCGTTCCGCGTTGTTCCAGTCCTCCCGGGTATCGATCACCGTCACATCAAAGTCACATTCGACCGCCAATCGTGCGGTCGCAGCCCCCACGTGACCGGCCCCAAAGATGAAGAGTCGCTCCCGCGCAAGAATCGGCTCCATGTACACCTCCATCCGGCCGCCACAGCACATGCCCAGTTCCTGCTTCAGCTGAAACGAGGCCGTCCCCGGAACCCCTGAAGCGAGCACATCCGCCGATCGTTGAATGACCTCCTGTTCCACACGCCCACCGCCGATGGTGCCCCGAATCTGTCCAGACGGCGTCACGATCATCCGCGCACCAATCACCTGCGGCGCATGTCCGTCCACTGCTGTCACGAGCACATGCACCCCGACTTCGCCGACCGTCTGCATGCGCGTGATTTCGCGATGAATGTCCAATTCT
>CAVOCR010000371.1:0-3485 GCA_963694245.1 Myxococcota bacterium | reverse complement strand
CGACGACGGAAACAAGGACGATCTGGACGGCTGCTCTCCGGACTGCCTCGAAGAGGTGTTCACGGGCATTCCTCCGGGTGCCCTCGTGGTGACCGAGATCATGCAGAACCCCTCCGCCGTCACCGATAGCAAGGGGGAGTGGATGGAAATCTTCAACCCGACGGGCACCGACATCAATCTCAATGGCGTCGTGATCCGGGACAATGGCAGCAACACCCACACCATCACGGCTGATGTCATCGCGCCTGCCGGTGGATTCGTGGTGCTTGGGAAGGTCCTCGACAGCAGCATCAATGGCGGGTATCAGCCCGACTACGTGTATGCCAACATCACTCTGGGCAATTCCGATGACGAGGTGATTCTCGAATCAGAGAACGTCATCGTCTGTGCCGTGTTCTACGATGGAGGTCCCTCATTCCCGGATCCCAATGGCAGCTCCATGCAACTCGCCCTCTCGAAGCACAGTGCACAGGCCGCCCAGAGCGGCGCGAACTGGTGTCAGGCCACGCTCTCCTATGGGGATGGCGATCTGGGAACCCCCGGGCAACCCAATGACGGCTGCCCCGGCGTGGACTCGGGCCCCTGACCCGAAGGTCTCCCCGGATCAACGGAGCCGGGAAACCCGAAGACAAGACACAAAAAAAGGGCGCCACACTCCCCGGCAAACCGGAAAGTGTCGACGCCCTGATTCCAGAACGACCGAAGTCGTGTCTAGTTGTTCACCGACCCGGCAAGGTCCTTGCCCGGCTTGAACTTCGCAATCGTCTTGCGCGGGATCTTGATCTCAGCACCGGAGAGGGGGTTCCGTCCCAGACGGGCCTCACGGACGCCGGTGTTGAACGTACCGAATCCGAGGATCGTCACCTTCTCGTTGTTGGAGAGGGTGCTGGTCACAACGTTCACGAAGCCGTCGAGCGCGAGAGCGGCCTGCGCCTTGGTGAGGTTGGTGTTGTCCGCGATCCCTGCAATCAGTTCAGCCTTGTTCATGACGTATCCTCCAAAAAATATGTGTTCTTGTGAATGCTGACAATATGGCGGAAAAGCCCGCCGTTAGGCAGGTTTGATACATCGCCCTCCGAACCTTTACAAGACTGATGTGCGCTTTTTTTTTCAAGCGGATCGGACCTGGTCGAGCGTTTGGGGATGAGGGAGCTCCCTCAGGAGGAGAGAATCCCCTTATATTTTGGGAACATGCGCCTGTTGAGAGTTTTCCACAGCCTGTGGAAAATCAGCGATTCAAACGGCGGGATTCCCGTGGATCCGGGGGCTGTGAAGGCGATCTCTTCTCCAGGGGACGATGGATTTTCAGCGCACGGCCTTCTCGTTTTCCCTGCTGAAAGGTTCGGGAATCCCGCACGGGGCGTTGCGACATGGAGGCGGTTCGAGGGTGTCTTGCCTTGAAATGACGCGAAAGAGCGGGATCTCCCAGCCAGACGAGGCCTCTTTCCTCGTTTTTCTCACCCTGAACTCGCAACGTCCCCGAAAACCCCGCCAGAACCCCCGCGAGGAACTCGCGCCGACGCCCCGCACCGCGGGCGCTCTGCCACAGCCGGTCACACGAGGAATGGAGAAAATCATGCGCATGTTCCGCGAATGCCAGATTCGCGAGAGTTCCATGCAGTTCAAGGATGCGCTCTGTTCGATCCAGGCGAGGATTGTACGTGCCCACCCAGATGCACTCGACGAAAAAGAACTCATTCAACAAGGCCCCGATCTGCTTCCATGCCAGCGGAATGGCGGCAGCGCTCCGCCCCACGATTCGGCCCTCGTAGGGGGACGGCACCTCGGAGTCGAGGGCTGCAAGATTGTAGCGAAGGAGAAGCGCATTGGCCTGAAGCATCGCGCTTTCGGCCTCGTGTGTGTTCGTGGACCCCGCGAGTGCAAGAAGCTTCCGAATCCGCCGGAGCACACGCTCACTCTCCCCGTTGATCGCGGTCTCCCCTCGTGCCGACGGAGAAATGCGGAGGCGGTGGCAGGCCTTTTCAAACGAAGCGCCATGGGGACGCTCGTTCGCCTCCCCTTCCAGTTCATGTACGACCTGGTGCGCCATCTCATGGGCCACTGTCCCGACCACCGCATGCCAGGGATCCGCCAGAATGTGTGACTCGGCGATTCCCAGGATCCGCCCCTGGCTCTCCCAGCTTCCGAGACGCCCCGTTCCATCCAACAACCGAAACACCGGAGGACGCAATGAACCGCCCAGGCAATCGACGTTGAGTCGATCCCATTCCTGACGAATGCGCCGAAGCCATGCGCGATGGAGTTGTTCAAGCATCCCGTCCTCCTCCCGCACTCTGCCACGAGTTGAAAATGGGCGCATCATTGCTCGGAGCCAACGGGTCGAGTAGGGTCCTCTCCATCAATTCGGCTCGCGCACGGGAGCCTGTGAGGAGACCCCATGTTCCGTACCCTGCTCCCCATTTGCCTCTTCGCCTCGCTCCTTCTTGGGAGCGGCTGCCCCTCCTCGGTTTCTGACGCGCCTCAGACCGCGACCACAAGCGAGACAGCGTCCGAGGCCCAGAAGAGCGCTGAGCCGTCTCCCACTCCCGAGGAAACCGCGGCCGTCACGGGTGCGGTGGCGGTAGCGCCTTTCGAAGAGCTCCCTGCACCTCCGGATGCCCCTGCGGGGGAGAGCACGCAAGAGTCCCGTCCCCCGACAGGAAAACAGGGAATCGAGAAGACACTCCGGAGCTACTTCGCGCATCTTGCGCTCCGGGAGAATGACAAGGCGGAGGCCATGATGCTTCTCAGCATGGAGAACTGCCGGAAGGTGTTCCGGGAAAAGAGCAACTGCACGGCCATTCTCAAGGGCCAGCGGGACGCCATCCTGGAACTGCAGAAGGACCCCATCCCCTTCAACTCCAAACTCATGGATCTTCGCATGGGCGCGGCTCAGATCATTGATGAGAGTCGCGGAGGCATCGCGAACACTCCCATCTGGATCGGAAGCCACCTCATGGCCCGGGCCCCCAACGGCCACGACTTTCTTCTCCGCAGCCTCGCGGTCATTGAATCTTCCGATGGGAACTGGGTGCTGTGGGGTCAGCGTCGAGGGCTCAAGGACACCCCCCGCAACCCGAAGGCAGGGACGCCGGATGCAAAACCAGCGCTCCCGAAAGCACCTTGACACCCCCGATGCCCGCCACCAGGATGCGCGTCCGACGGAGGCGTCTTTCATGCTCACAGATGGGACACTCAACGAGCACACGCTCGATGCCTATGACTTCGATCTGCCCAGCGGGCTGATCGCCCAGCACCCCGCGAAAGAGCGAGAGGGCTCCCGCCTGCTGCATCTGGACCGCCAGAGCGGAAACGTCACCGATCATGCATTCCCGGAACTCGCCGACCTTCTTCAGGGCGATGAGATCCTGGTGGTCAACGACACACGCGTTCTCCCCGCGCGACTCATCACGCACAAGGAGACGGGGGGCCGCGTGGAGCTTCTGCTCCTTCCCCGAAACGCGGAGGACACGCAGACGCTCGCC
>CAVOCR010000370.1:0-3488 GCA_963694245.1 Myxococcota bacterium | reverse complement strand
CGGACTCAGGCCGCGTCTGCACTGCTCGCCTCGGAGAAGCTTGCGGCACTTCACGCGACCCGGGAGTGTTTGGAGGTGGATGTCCTCGGCCGAGCGGCCGCCGCGCTGCTTGCGCTGCACCCCCTTCGGGATGTACGTGCGTTTCTCCATGGCACAAAGCATCCCGTCCCCGGCCGATTGCTCGAACTCTCGACCCGAAGGCGAGGTCTTGTGCTTGGAGGCGAGGGAGAACTCCCTCTCCGCATATCGGTGGAGCTCGATCGCACCGGGGACGCGTTCCAGGCGAGAGCGGGACGATGGGGCCTTGAGTGTGTCACGGCGACGTCGCTTCCAGACGCCATCAGCCTCGGTTTCAAGGCCCATCGACAACGGGAAGTGCCGGACGACGAACGGGTGCTCTCGGCGCTTTCAGCGATCGGGGGTGACGCGTGGAAGACAACTCCAGAAGTCGTATTGGAATGCGTTCGAAGGGAGGTGGCGACTCCGCGGAACGTTCCGGATGATTTCGGGGCTCAATGGAGGAAGGCCTACCGGAGGGACGTGCAGGAGGAGGAGAGTCGCTGGGACCCCGTCCATGGGGTGGTGGAGGCAGTCCTCGAGCCCTTGATGGCGTACCTGGAAGAGATGCATCGATGGCGCGAAGGGGTCTTTTTGCATCAAGCGCGTCACGTTCGGAGGGACGCGCTGATCAGCCTCGATCTGCTTCCCCTGGCGCTTCAGAAAGCGTGTGAAGCCGACGCCGGGCTTCAGCAATGGTGGGAGAGTGCGCTGAATGTGGAGGGAGCGGTGTCGAGGGGCCATCAGCCCGTCTATACCCGCCACGTCACCCGGGAACTCCGGGAGCGTGTGCTTCGGGTGCTCGAGGACATCCGTGAAGGGCAGGGGACCGGGATCCTCATTCATGGGGGAGCGCTGGCTGCCCTCGATGCGCTTCAGGAGCAGCAGGTGGGTCCGGTGGACGTTGTCTACATCGACCCGCCCTACAATACGGGGAATCGCTCGTATCGATACAATGACGCCTATCCGGTGGAGATCTGGTCGGACTGGATGCGGCGGAGCCTGGAGAAGGCTCGGGCACTGTGCTCACCGAGGGCCTCCGTCTGGGCCAGCATCGACGACCATTCCGTGCATCACCTTCGGGGGGTCATGGATGGCGTGTTTGGGGTCGGAAACCACCTCGGGACCGTGGCCTGGCAGAAAAAGGTCGTCCGGGGAAGAGGCGCGAAACATCTGATCCCCCAGGTGGAATACATTCATGTTCACGCGCTGGATGTACAGGAAACGCCGGTGTTTGAAGAGGCTCTGACCCCCGAGATGCTCGCGGAATATCGGCTCGAGGATGTCGAGGGGCCCTACAAAAGGATTCCACTCGCGAAAACGGGCACTGCCCAGTCTCCACGTCCCAACCTCGTCTACGATATCGAGGCGCCGGACGGAACCGCGATCCCCTGCCCGACGCATCAGTGGAGATGGAGTCGCGAAACCCTTGCGCGCAGACTCGAGGAAATTGAACATGTCCAGGGGGCTGATGGGCGGTGGCGTGTCTTCACGAAACAACGCCCGACCGTGGGCGGTCATGCGCGAGGCCGTACGCCTTCCACGCTGCAGACCCGGCATACAACGAGCCACGGGACGCGAGAATTGAAGGACGTGCTGGGGGACCTCTCCGTGGGCTTCCCGAAGCCCACGGGATTGATTCGGGACATCGTCACGTGGACGGGATCCAACGGACGGGTGCCTCCGCGGTGGATCCTCGACTACTTTGGCGGGTCCGGAACCACGGTCGATTCCGTGCTTCAGATCCGCGCCGCCGAACCCAGCGTGGATGTGCGGGTCATGTGTGTGGAGGCGGGTCCCTGGTTTGAAGAGGCCCTCGTGCGTCGTGTGGCGCGACGGGGATGTTCCAGGGCGTGGAAATCCGGTGAAGCCGTGAGCGATCAGGGCGTGCCTCTGGTGTTTGACGTCTGGACCATGCCTGAGGTCGATGACTGCTTTGAGCAGCTGAACCTTGAGATCTGAGGGATTCGGTCCTCTGGGACCTGGCTGAAGGAGTGCGGAGATGCAGAAGATACGTGTGGAGCAGGACCTCAATCGATTGCTCCGGGACATGCGGGGCGCTGCAGTGGTCCTCTCGTGGGCGGAAACAGGGCTCTTTGAGATTCTCGCAACATCCCCCCGGAGTCTGGAACAGCTTCCGGGGGATCCCCGTTCGCTCGAGGTGACCTCGGCGATTCTCGTGTCCATGAACCTTCTGGAGCGTCAGGGGAATGTCATTGCACTTACAGAGGACGCATCCGCGCTCTGGGCCTCTGGTGCGCTTCGAGGCGCGTCCGCAACCGCCTCCCTGGGGGATCTCAGCCGACTTCCAGGCGTTCTTCGAGAGGGCGGGCCCGTGCAGGATGAGGCGGGAGCGGGTCGGGGCACGAAAATTGGAGTGAGGGAGGACGATCCGGCGGGTGTTCGTGCATTCATGGAGATGCTCGACCGCAGGAGTCGCGGGAGCGCCCGCTTCACAGCGGGGGCCATCGATGATCGCATCCGGTCGAACGGCATCATTCTGGACCTCGGAGGAGGGCACGGAAGATATGCTCAGGAGCTGGTCGAAAGAGGTCATTCCGCTGTCCTCTTTGATCTGGCGCCCTGCGTCGAGATCGCCCGCGAGAAGCACGGCGAGTCCCTGGCTTATCGCGTGGGCGACTTTTTCGTCGATGATCTGGGGGGCCCCTACGACGCGATCCTTCTGTCGAACATTGTCCATGGCCTGGGAGAGGATGCGAATGAACGGCTCCTGAGACGAGTGGCAGAAACCCTTGCCCCCGGAGGAGTGGTGGTCCTGAAGGACATGTTCCTCGATTCCGTGGGAGGGGGGCCCGACAATGCCGTCGTGTTTGGCCTCACCATGCTCATGCACACGGACGAAGGACGTAGCTACGGTGTGCGCGAAATGGCTGCAATTGGCGAGAGGATCGGCCTGGAGATCTCCGGGATTGAATTCTCCTCGGCGGACCAGTTTTCGCTTCTCTTTCTTTCCAAAGACTGATCAGGGCGTTTTTCCAAAAAAACCTCCGGTTAGAGTAATGTTGCTTTCCATTCCGTAACAGGGGTTTACTTTCAAGGGGTCGCTGCAGGGGGTCCGGATCAGGCGTGATCGGGCAAGTGCGCTAGAATGCGGGCGCTGGCACGGGACTTGCTCTTTAGAAGGGTGAACCGGCAAAGGGCCAGCGGCCCGGGAGGAATGAGATGAACGCGAAATGGATTGGAGTGACGATTGCGATGAGCCTGTGGATGGCACCCGCCCTGGCAACGGCGTGTGGGAGCTACAACGCGTCAAATTTGTGTGGACCGATCGAATGGATTGAGGACGTGGACCTTGGCGAGGACATGGTTGCGATCGCCGTCCATGGTGGGTTCGCGACGAGCCTGTCGTTTTCGTTCGATGGGGAGGCCCTCCTTACGAGCACGGGACATGGAAAGGTTCTCGTCGCCTG
>CAVOCR010000369.1:0-3500 GCA_963694245.1 Myxococcota bacterium | reverse complement strand
TCGGTGGGTGCAGTCATGACGTCTCCTTTTCGGGTGACGCTCAGGCTACCACAGTCTTCCGAAAACCATTCTGGGCGACGCCATGGAGGGATCCGGGACCGCCGCACGCGTCTCAGATGGGCGTGTCGCGAGGGCGAACTCCGGCGAGGCATGCTGAATGACTCCACCCACGACCGTCATCCACACCCGACTCTCCCGCAGCTTCGTGACAGAGTCGCGAAGCGGGTCCACATCCAGCACGACAAAATCCGCCCATTTCCCGCGTTCCAACGTCCCGAGATCCGACTCCATGCCCACCGCAAACGCCGCCGACCGGGTGAAGCCATCCAGGGCCTGGGGGGGGCTCAACCTCTCCTCCGGGAACCAGCCGCCCACAGGGTTCTTTTCGGCATCCGTACGCGTCACGGCTGCATGCAGTCCCCAGAGCGGATTCACACTCTCCACGGGAAAATCACTCCCCAGCGCAACGACCGCTCCCGTCTGAAGAAGGGTCTGCCACGCATACGCGCCCTGAACACGCAGGCCACCCAGCCGATCGCCCGCCCAGGGCATGTCGCTTGTCGCGTGCGTCGGCTGCATCAGCGCAAGGACCCCCAGTTCCGCAAATCGCCCCATGTCGCTGGCCGCGATGACCTGAGCATGTTCGATGCGAGGCCTCCACAGCTTCCCATCCTCCCGCTCAGCGGACACCGTCTCGTAGGCATCGAGCACCATGCGATTGGCCCGATCGCCGATGGCGTGCACCGCTACCTGATACCCCGCCTGCGTCACCTTCCGAACGCGCTCCACCAGTTCCTCTGCGTCATGAAAGACCTGGCCCCGATTGCCCGGTTCATCCGAATAGTCTTCCAAAAGGGCCGCACCCCGGGAACCGAGCGCGCCATCCTGGTAGAGCTTGACGCCTACGAGGGACCATCGGCCGCCGTGGGCAAAGCGCACGGGGGGGCGGCGCATCCAACGAGCAGATGCCGGCGATTCCCCTTCCCAGAACCCGACCACCCGCAACGGGAGCTCTCCCGCCCGTCCAAGGGCCTCATAGGTCTCCACTGCCCGGGGCGAAAGCCCCATGTCGTGGACCCCCGTCAGTCCCAGGGAAACGGCGTACGCCATCGCATTGATCAGCTCCTCACGCATGCGCTCCGGGGACGGTTCGGGGAGGATGGACAACACGAGGTGCATGGCGTGATCCACCAACACACCCGTGGGATGCCCCGCCCCATCCCGAAGAATCCGTCCCCCCGCGGGCTCTGGTGTCGAAGCGTCAATCCCCGCCTCGACAAGCGCTCGGGCATTCACGAGAAGCGCGTGCCCATCCACACGTCGAAGCGCCACGGGATGATCCGGGAAGGCTTCGCTCAGGGCGTGATGGGTCGGAAACCGGGAATCCTCCCAGTCGTTCTGGTCCCACCCCCGCCCTTCAAGCCACTCCCCGTCTTCCACGGAGTCGCTCCGGATCCGGATCGCCTCGATCACCTCGCCGTAGGACACGGTCCCCACGAGATCGACGCGCAATCGGTTTCGGGCAAGACCCCACAAATGGGCATGGGAGTCGATCAACCCCGGCATGACGACCCGTCCGCCCACATCGATTCGTTGCGTGTCCTCCCCCGCCCACCGCTCCATCTCCGCCTGTGATCCCACCGCGACGACGCGACCACCCCGAATCGCAAACGCTTCCACGCGTCGCTCGGGAATCGCCGACACGATGACACGTCCACCCACGACGAGAGTATCCGCTGAGGGCATGTGTTCACGGGCTCCCGAGGTGAGCGCGGCGCACCCTGTCAGGAGAAGAAGACCTGCCATGATCCCCGTCCCAAGACATCGGCCCTGCACTCGATTTGGACAGTGTCCGATCATTCCTTTGATCCTCGCCACATACCGTCCTCCCATCGTGACTTGTCCACAGGTTCTCCACACCACCCACGGATCTCGGCGTAACCGAAAACATCTTCTCAGTGGCCCGAACAGAAAAACTGGTTACGTTCGGAACGGGATCATGGAATCGAGCCTGTGGAAAACTCGAAAAGCCCTCAAAATCACTCGATTTCCGGTAGGCGAAACACCCTTTTCGCGTTCGCCGTCGTCGCCGCCGCCAACTCCCCAATCTCCATTCCCCTCAACTCCGCGATGAACCGGGCGACATGCGCCACGTGCGCAGGCTCGTTGAGCCCGCCTCGGTAGGGAACCGGCGCGAGATAGGGGCTGTCCGTCTCAATCAACATGCGCTCCAGGGGCATTCGTCGCGCCACCTCCGGCAAGTCGCCCGCCTTCTTGAAGGTGATGATGCCCGGGATCGAGAGGAAAAAACCCCGCTCCAGACAAGCATCGGCGAACTCGGCGCTTCCCGAAAAACAATGAATGATCACCCCCGCGTCCCCGGGCGCCTCCTCATCGAAAGCCGCGAGGGTCTCCTTTTCAGCACTCCGCGAATGAACGACCAGAGGGAGGTTCTCTTCGCGTGCGAGCCGAATCCATCGACGGAAGACCTCCTCCTGCTCCATGCGCGGACTGTTGTCGTAATGGAAATCCAGACCGGCCTCCCCAATCCCCACGACCTCAGCGGCCGCGCTCATCCGACGGATGCCTTCGAGAAGCGCGTCAGTCACCTCCTGGGCATCGTGAGGATGCACGCCGATCACCGCGTGGACCTCGGGATGATGTCGGGCGATTTCAACGATTCGCTCGTTGTCTTCCAGGGTCCATCCACTTTCAATGGTGATCAGTTGGCGCACTCCGGCATCCACTGCACGCTGGACGAGGACCTCTGGCGAGAACTCCATGCGGGGATGATCCAGATGACAATGACTGTCGATGAGGCTCCATTCGGGTGTCGTCATGAGTTCCCTCAGCCTCTCGGCATGACCGTCCCCCGCGAGAGCCGGAGAACAAGCCTCTCCAGGGTCAAGCGAGCGTTCACGTTGAAGCGCCTGTCCGCGATGCATTCCTGAATGAAGGAGACCTCCGTCAGAAGCCGATCGACGCTCGCGCCCCCCCCGAGGGCCTGAAGCGTCTCGAGATGGTCCTGGTTGGTGATTCCCTCGGTTCCCGCCCCGCTCGCGACATGCAGGAGGTCCCGATACCATGTGAGGAGCAACTCGAGATGGAGTTCGAGATGCGCCTTGTCACTGGCCACCTCCTCGGCGACCTCGAGCAGGGCATGAGGCGGAAGCGTCCCGAGGCCGGCCAGACAACGAAGCCATTCCGCACGAAAACTCACCGCATCGCCATCGAGTGCCGCCAGCGCTGCTGCGACACTGCCGTTGGCCATGCCCACGGCTGCCGCGGCGTCCGCCGGGGCCACCCCATGTTCTCCCGTCAACAAGCCGGTCAAATCCGCGTGATTGAGGCCGCCAAACGCGATCCGCTGGCACCGGCTCATGATGGTGGGGAGGAGGAGCTGTGGATTGGAGGTGACGAGGACAAACACTGTCTGGGCTGCGGGCTCCTCGAGGGTCTTCAGAAGGGCATTGCCCGCCGCCTCGTGAAGACGATCCGCC
>CAVOCR010000368.1:0-3501 GCA_963694245.1 Myxococcota bacterium | reverse complement strand
CAGTGTCGCTGCAGTCATCCGGGGAGTTGTCCAGGGCGATGGCGCCGAACGCCAGGAGGACGCCGAAGATGAGCGTGATGGCCATGCGGGCGGTCTTGGAGTAGGCGCGTGTTGCCCACATGACAATGAGCCCAATCGGCCACATGAAAATCAACAGCAACGTGACTGTGAGACTCGAGCACCCGGAGCTCCTGCTTCCCATGATTCCATCCTCGTGTGAGTGATTTGATTCTAGCCGTTCTTGATTTTGGCGTCATCCTCAGGCGGGATCTTCTGGGATTCATGTGCTCAGAAGCACGACGCCAATCGACATGAGCACACCCGCGGTGATCTTCCCAGACGTCAGTTCCTCTCCAAAGAATGCGCGTCCGATGCCAATGGCGAAGAAGATTCCACAGGTCCGCTTGATGGCCTCCATGATGCCCACTGGAAGCAGTTGGATGGCGTGGAGCTGGAGCGTGAGGGCGAGGCAGCTGACGACGACTCCGCCGTAGAACGCTCTCGGCATGGTCCGTGCGCGTAGAATGTCGGAGGCCTGTCGTTTCCATAGAAGCCAGATCGTGAGAGCCGAAGCCAGAGCCAGGGTCTGGATGCTCACGTGCATCGGAATGCTCACATGTTGGAGCGCGATTTTGTCGAAGACCGTCGTTGTGGCCCAGCAGGCCGCCACGGCGATCATGATCAGACTTCCCGATTCCCGGAAAATGCCCAGAATCATCTGGTCGGGCCTCCAGAAGTCGGTGCCCCGCGTATTGAGCGTCATGGCGCCCAGGACGACCAGTCCGACTCCAGACCATTGAGAAGGGGTCAGCTGCTCGTCAAGCAACCAGTTTCCGAGGAGCGCCGTGATGACAGGGCTCAGAGAGAGGAGCGGGACGGTGAGACTCAGGGAAGAGCGCCTCAGGGCTTCGAAAAACAGGACGGAGGCCGTGATGTTGGCGCCAAAGACAGCGACTCCCGACACCGCGTATTCCGAGTTGATGCTCCAGCTGCCTTCCACGAAGAGCCAGATGAGGAAGATCGGCGTTTGAAGCCAGGAGAGAGCCGCGGCCAGCGGAACCGGCCGTATTTCGTTCGCGAGGATCTTCCGAGCGGCATCGAAAGCGGACCAGGCGATTGCGGCTCCGAGTGTGAGGAGCAGTGCTGGGATGGGAAGACTCATGCTCAGACGAACACGACCGTCTTGTTTCCGTCGACGAGAATTCGGTCTTCCAGGTGCCACTGAACGGATTTTGCGAGTACCCGTCGCTCGATGTCACGTCCCAGTTGGCGGAGGTCGTCGACGCCATGGCGATGACTGACCGCAATCACGTCTTGTTCGATGATGGGCCCCGCGTCCAGTTCGGGAGTGACGTAGTGGGCGGTGGCGCCGATGCGCTTCACGCCGGTCTCAAAGGCCTGTCGGTAGGGATCCGCGCCCGCGAAAGCCGGAAGAAAGCTGTGGTGGATGTTGATGACCTGATTGGGGCGGTGGGCGAGAAATTCTCCGCTGAGAATCTGCATGTAGCGTGCGAGGACCAGAAGGTCTGTACCTTCGAGGATCTCCAGCATTCGGGTCTCCGCCTCCTGCCGAATGTCCCGGTGGTTGGGAATGCAGTGAAAAGGAACGCCAAAGTCCTCCACTGCTTCTCGCAGGTCGGGGTGATTGGACACCACGGCGACGAGGTCTGCGGGGAGTTCTCCGCGCCGCCATCGCCACAGCAACTCCAGGGGGGTCGCGTCTGCTCGGCTTGCGAGGATGGCCATCTTCCGCCGGTGTCGAACGGCTCGCCATCGCCAGGCCATGTTGAATTGATCCGCCACTTCCCGCTGGAACGCTTCTTTCAGTTCCGCCTCTTCCACTGTCATCAGGGCGGTTTCGACTTCGATTCGCATGAAGAATCGCCCGCCATCTGATGCCGTGGCGTGTTCATCGAGCGCCGTGATGTTCGCGGTGAGTCGATGGAGGAATCCGGTAACGGTCGCGACGATGCCGGGGCGATCGTCGCAGGCGATGACGAGGTGGGCGCGTGTGCTCATGGCGGCCAAGCCTGCCCTGGCGACGGCCTGCCCGCAAGTTGTGGGGCTAGAAGCCGATGGCGGTGATCAAGCCGAGGGCGAACCCAATCGCCAGCGCGGCGAAGAGAGCGCGCCACGGGGTTTGTCCCAGGGCGAGGAAGGCTCTCCCGGGTGCATCGAACCGAATCGTGTGGAGAGTCCTGCGCTCCATGTCCGCGAAGAGCAGCCCATCGCACCGATACACATGGGCGTATTCGAGGAGCTGTCGTCGTGTCGCGGAAGCAGCCGGGTCGGAAGCCACCGCTCCGGTTTTGACTTCGACCACATAGGTCCTGCCCTGTTTTCGGACCAGCAGATCCGCGCGAACGGTTGCCTCTCGCCGCTCATCGTCGACGAACATGACCGCTTTTCGAGTCACCTGGGCATCCAGGATGCGATAGCCCTCTTCCCGAAGGAGCGCCAGGGCCTCTGTCTCCCCCTCGCGCCCTTTTCGGAACCGTCGGAACATGCGAAATCGGCGCGTCAGGGTGCCGATGAGCGTGTGGATCAAAAAGAGGGCGAGCAGGGCGGTGAGGACCCATGGAAGCCAGTCGGGTGGGGTCATCCTGTCCGCCGGCGAGATCGCCACACGAGCCCCGCCAGGAGCATTCCGAGAAGAAGAGAAAAGGGGATGGAGAGGGGGCTCCTGTGATTTCGGCAGCCCGCGTCGGGCGCCGGGCTGGAGCCTGCGTTGTTGCCTTCAGTTCCGCCGCCCGTGGGGGAGGGGATGTACTGGCCGACGTTGGACGGAGGATCCGTGGAGCCTGCATCCTCCCCGGGAGGGGGGGACACATCCCTCGGGTCCTCTTCGCATTCAGCGGTCTCCGTGCCGGGTTTGGCCATGCAGGGGAGCCATGTGCCGTCTCCGTCGCACAGCTGTCCGTAGAAGGCGCATTCGTCCGGGATGGCGCTGCATGCGACCGCAGTCCCCGGGTCGCAGGGGCATCCTTCGTCGACGATGCCGTCGCAATCATTGTCGATGCCGTCGCAGATCTCGGGGGTGGGCAATCCCTCGGAAATGCAGGCTCCCCACATGCCGCCACTGCAGGTCTGCTTTCCGACCGTGCACCCGCCCGCCCCGGTGGAGCAGGGAGCGAGAGCTCCCGACGAACACGCGCAGCCTTCATCCACGGAACCATCGCAGTTGTTGTCTTCTCCGTCTCCACAGCTTTCTTCCAGCGGCAGGATGGCGCCGACACAATTCCCCCCCAGTTCGCCGTTTGTGCAGGAGAGGAGGCCTTCCCGACAGGCGCCCACTCCGGTGCCACACGGAAGGTACTGTCCGTCTTCGCAGGGACATCCTTCATCAAAGAGTCCGTTGCAGTTGTCGTCTTCTCGATTGCCGCACAGTTCGAAGGGGTTGGGGACGATGGGAGTGGCGGCGCAGAACATCAGGCCTTCGAAGCAGCTGATGGTGCCGGTGCTTCGGCAGGCACCGATCCCTTTCGCACATGCGGCGCCGAG
>CAVOCR010000367.1:0-3517 GCA_963694245.1 Myxococcota bacterium | reverse complement strand
GTTCGGACTGCACACGAGATAGTCGGCTTCGAGCAACTGGACATGATCCCAGGCGAAGAGGCCGAGCAGCAACAGCCCCACGCCGCAAGCGAGACCCCACGCGAGGCGCTTGCTCCCAGGGAGGCTTCGGGCCAGAGTGTGTTTGGAGACTTCAGGCATGGCTCCCCGGGGCCAGCGAACGATGAACGCAATGACAGAGCAGAATTTCACCATGGATCGGGACCCCACGCAAGGCGTCCGCCCCCAGCCCCGCACGCTCGTCACGGTGGACCTCGAGCTCTCCTACGCCCCAGACCTCGCGGCTGTCGAGGACTCCGTTGGGGTCCTCCTGAAGGCTCTGGCCGCCCGGAGGACGGAGGCGACGTTCTTTGTTCAGGGAGAACTCGCGGAGACGCTCCCCGACATCCTCCGAGAGGTGTTGGACGGCGGACACGAGATCGCGAGTCATGGCCACGTTCACGCTCCCATTGGGGACTGGAGTTTCCAGCAACTCCACGACGACATCGCGCGCTCTCAGGAACAGCTCGCGGAATGTGGCGCCGTCGTCGCGGGGTATCGCGCTCCCTTCTTTTCCACCTCTCCCCACCTCGACGAGGTGCTCAAGCGCCTGGAATTCCAGTGGAGTTCGTCGACACCGCGGATCTGGTTTCCAGGACGATACGACCACCGCTCGGTCGCCGAGACGCCGTGGACGACCCCGCATGGACTCCTCGAGATTCCAGTGGCGCGAGTCCACCCGCTCGTGCCCTTCGGACTCGAGCACATGCGCGCCATGGGGCCACTGTATCCGGCCACGCGTCCTGCCGAAGACGCCGTGTTCTACATGCACAGCTATTCATTCTCGGACCGCTACAAGCGCCCTTTGTACAATCGGTGGAACACGGTGAAGCGCAACCTGGCGATCCTCGACTCGGTGATCCGCCCCGGGCGCTCCCAGCGCCTCAGTGACTGGCTCCAGCAGGCCAGCCCAGTCAACGCGAGCGGACTGGACGATCCACAAGCCGCCACTCCTGCAGATCGAGCCACACGGCCTCCGGAGGGGAACGCCACGCCGTGGGAGGACACGGCCCGCCCCCTCTCCACGCCGTATAGGTCAACCACCCCTTCGTGAGTTCCTGATCCAACACCGCGCCGTCGGGCAGCGAGAGAGGTGCGGAGGTGACAGCCACGCAGCGGTCCCCCCCCGCCGGAAGGGAACGACAGCACTCCTGCAGATAACGAAGCCCGGGAAGCATCCCCGGAACCTTCTCGCCGTGGGTTTCTCCCACCGGGTGTTCCAGATGAAGGCGATCGAATTCGCTCTGGCCAATGGCGAAATCGGTTTCGAGGACATCGAGAATCTCGTCCCGCTGCGCAACCGTGTGGAGTGGAAAGAAGGCCGGTTCCGGCAAAACTCCCGGAGGCCCAAAGGTCAGGTAAAGCTGCGCCTGCAGCCCGGCGGCCACCACTGCATACGCACATGCCGTCACCCCAAACAATGGCTGCGAACGCGCAGCGGCGGCGAAGAGAAGCAGGAGGCCACTTGCCCAGACCACTGTCCCCTCCATATCGCCTGCGAAGAGGAACAGGGGCCCCACGACCAGCCAGGGGAGGAGACCCACTGGACGCTCCCGCCAATGCAAGACAAACGTGATCAAGGCGGCCAGACCCGTGAGCAGAATCAGGCCTCCCAGCCAGGGGACCATCTGGTGAATGTCGGGCTCGACAAGAATCATGCGACGTGCGAAACGCCCCACATCCGACATCCAGACCGCATGGGCCTCCGTGGAGGCGAGGAGGCGGGCTTCCAGGACCCCTTCTTGAACGAGCCGCAGACCGACTGCGAAAAGCGGAACGACAAGCAGGCCCCAGGCCCATGGACTGGCTCTCCACTCCCGTCGGTGTACAAGAGCGAACACGACCACCGGGAGCAACAGAAGATGCCAGTGGTTCAACGCGATGAGGATCCCGAACGAGGCCAGGAGACGTCCGAGGGAACGGCGCCCCCCCTCTCTGGCGAAGTCGTGGAGGGAGATCACCATCCACCATCCCACGAGGGGTACGAACGCCGTCGAGATCACATGCTTCGTGAGAATGGGCGCGACAGGAGCTGCGAAATGCATCGCCGCCGCGACGACACCGGGAAGCCTCCCGAACCGATCGCGCACCATCCGAAAGATCAACCAGCCTGTACACGCATCCAGGACCAGGAGCATCGCCGCCGCCAGTTCTGGGCGGGGAGAGATCGCGAGCGGTACGTGGAAGAACCAGTGATGGAGAGCTTCATACGCGGCATCAGGACCTGTCGCGAGGAGCAGGAAGCCGTCTCGGATCGCCGCATGCTGTTCGAGTTGAAGGGCGTTTCCCAGCTCCAGCTTGATCAGCCCGCCGGCGAGCATGCCGACGTCCTGAACGATGCGGAAGAGGACGACGCCCACCAGCGCCGCGGACGCCACATACGAAAGAATTCGCGCCCAGTTCCGAGGAAGGCGGATCAATAGATCCGCTTGGGCTCAGGAGTTCCCTGGGTGATCTCAAGCGCCTGGTCTGATGCGACATCGACCAGCTCCTCCATCGCACCACCGGGCCATTGAATCTTCAGGGAGTCGACTTGAGTGGCGTCTCCGAGCCCAAAGATCAGATAGGGGGTGTTCGTCGATGAGAAACCCTCCCCTGCGGAGACCTCCTGCAACATGGTCCGCTCCCCGACCGTTGCGAGGATCCGGGCGCCCACGCCGCTCCGATTCGCGGTCGTTCCGACCAGCTTCACATGGAGCCAATGCCTCCCCTCAGTCGTGTTCTCGAGAAACAGATCGCGCCAGCGATCGCTGAGAAGAATCCCGCCATTGTTCACGTAGAGGTCGGGATCCCCATCGCGGTCATGATCGACAAATGCGGCTCCATGAAACTTCCCGAAGAAGAGGGGGTCATCATGCGGGGTCACGTTCGTGAACTTGTCGTCGCCATCATTGCGATAGATGAACAGGGGCTGCATGTCCCGAAGCGGATGACTGCCGGGTCCCAGAACGACGTCCATGTCGCCGTCGAGGTCGAAGTCGATGTACTGGGCTCCCATCACGCTGGCCGGAACAAATCCTGCTTTCCGTGCGACGTTCACGAAATTCCCCGTCCCGTCGTTCTTGTACAGCGCCGGACCCCAGTAGAGCCCTTCCCATTCACGCTCTTTCTGGTACCCCGCGAGAACCTGCGCATCGCCCTCCACAAAATTCGCCGCGAGGATGTCGAGGTCCCCATCGCTGTCGTAATCGAACATCCAGCTCGAAAATCCAAAGGGCGTGCCCTCTGCGACTCCGCGCGCGACCGCCTCCTCCTGAAACGTACCGTCCCCCTGATTGATGTAGAGGGCGTTCGGCGCCTCGTATTTCCGCTTCGGTCCAGGAACCGGGCTCAACGAGTTCACGAAGATGTCCGTGAATCCGTCTCCATTCACATCCCCGGTCGAAACCCCCACCGTGACCGCCTTGTTCTCCTCGATTCCCGCCTTCCGCGACACGTCCTCGAACTCGAAGTCGCCCTT
>CAVOCR010000366.1:0-3519 GCA_963694245.1 Myxococcota bacterium | reverse complement strand
GATGTCTCGCTCCTCAACCTGGAACCCCCGAAAGCGTTCGGAGAGGAAGCGCGGACCGATAAATTCGCACTCGCGGAGAACAGCGCCAACATCGACGCGCTCCTCGAGCACCATGGCGTGAAGGTCCACCGGAACCTGGTCATGGAGCCCGAGAGCCATGAGGCGATTCTGCTGACAGAACTCCGACGCATGCCCACCGGACAGCTCGCCCCCATGGGCTCCGGAATCGCCCCCTATCCACTCCTGCCGACATTCACCGACGTGCACCGCGAAAGTCCACTCATGCTCAACGTCGACAGTCTCACACTGCCCTACGCGAGCACCCTGACGGTCACGCCGGCGGCAAGCGCACGCCCCGGATTCCAGGCCACGCCTCTGATGCACACCTCTCCCAACGCCGTCATTCGCGACGGGGGGGAACTCCAGCAAATCCCCATCATGCCCCCCGAAAACGTGCGCATGCTGAAGCGGGAAAAGCCCTCTGGACGAGCCATCGTGGCCATGAGCGTGCAGGGCCCGACGAAGAGTTTCTTCCAGGGGGATGAGATCCCGCCCGCCCCCGTGAACCCCGAGGAACCCGCGAACAATTCTGCCTCTGAACCTCCGCATCTGGAGGAGGGGAACGTACGACTGCTCGTCGTGGGATCCAGTCTTGGCCTCGAAGCGCTGAATGTCGAAGACGTCCTGAGCGGTTTCTCCATGGAGAAGCTCACGAACTCCGCTGGAGGCATGGATTTCCTCCTCGATCTCCAGGCGTTCAATGCACGCTTCGCCAACTGGCAGATTCGGATGGGACAGATTGGAGAGATCGTGAATGCGAACATCCCCTTCCTGAGAGACAGTCTCGACTGGTCGGTCAAGAACGACGAACTGGTCGCCATTCGAGGGAAGGTCTACAATCGACGGCCCATCACCCGGGTCAACGCGGGGACCGAGCAGTTCCTCCGCTTCGCCAATCTTCTCGGAGTGCCGCTTCTCTTCATCGGGTTCGGGGGCGTTCATCTCATGATTCGTCGGAGAAAACGCCGAACATTCCGAAACACGGTCCAGGAGGGCTGATTCATGCAGCGAAAAACCGGTATCACGCTCCTGATTTTTGCCGCACTTCTCGCGACCGTGTTCTTGCTTGAGCACAGCCCCGAAGCCCCTCCAGCGGAACGGATGACACTGCCCGGGTTCGTCCCCGACGGCGGCGTGGTCGCAAAAAACTCTTCGGATCTGGTGGACCCCGGATTCACCCGCATTCTCCTCACACGCCCAGACGAGACCCTCGAAATCGTCAAACAGGGCGAAACCTGGCAGCTCGTTCAACCCCGAAAGAGCACCGTCGAGCAATTCAAGGTGAAGCAGATGCTTCTCCCCTTGCAGACCCCCAGTGAGAGCCTGATCACACAAACCGTCCCCGCCGAGGACCTCCGCATCTACGGTCTGGACACCTCCGCCGCCATCCACGTCTCCCTTTTTCAAGGGGACACGCTCTTCACCACGTTCGTGGCCGGTGGACGTCAACGAAGCGACACCCCCGACGCTCCCACGGAGCTCGTCGACACCTGGCTCGGAACCTCCTTGCCCAATGAAGGCGAGAACACAGGAGGGATGGTCGTCAGTCGCATGGGGGACAAGGATCTCCACACACCGTACGCGATCCCACTGAAGGACCTTCGCTCCAAGAAGCTCTTCTCCTTCCCCCGGGAGAGCGTGAAGGGAATCACCATCGCGAATCCCCGAAACCCACATCCCCGTATCACGTTGAAGCGCGAGGGAGAGGGCAAGACAGCCTCCTGGAGCATTGTGGAGCCCGTCGGTTTTGAAGCGGGCGAGACCGCCGGTCTCGTAGGCGCCCTTGTGAATCTTCGCGCCGCAGACTTCGTATCCGCCAGCGATGCGAAACCGAGAGGCCTCGAGCCCGCCGACGAACCTGCCCAGATCACCCTGGAATTCACGGATTCCGAGCCGTTGACACTCAGAATCAGCACGGAACAGGACAGCAAGCGCTTCGCCCGCGTGGAGGGTTCAGACGAAGTCGTGGAACTCGCCGCCTACAACGCGAACAACCTGCTCAAGAACCTCGAAGATCTTCGCAACAAGAAGGTTCTGGGGCTCCAGGCCAGTTCCATCGTCTCCGTGGAATTCGAGTCGGATGATGTCGCGCTCCGAAAAACAAAGAGCGGCGCATGGACGATGGACAAGGCCTCCGGGATACACGTCGGAACCCCTGAAATCGAGGCGCTTCTCAAGGATCTCGAAGGATGGTCCGTGACAGACTTCTCACGCCTGGAGAAGCTCTCAGAGCGAGGCCTCGCTCCAGCAGCGAAGCCTGCCAGGGTCACCATCACCGAGGAGAGCGGGAAGATCACCCGAATCCTCGTGGGGGACCGGGTGGACCAGGTCCATTGGGCAATGAGAGCCGAAAAAGGCGCCTCCGAGATGTGGAAGCTCACCGCGTTCATGGCCCGCAAGCTCCGCAACCGCACCCGAGACAACTTCCGCAACAAGCAGGTCTTCGGTTTGAAGCGGGAAGACATCCAGCAGGTGACGCTGAAACATGCGCACGAGACCATCGCGATCACACCCGCCACCGAAGGAGAGTCCGCATGGACTGTCAGCCGGGGAGAGGAGGTGATCGCCGTTCCCAAAGCCGGGGAGATCTCCAGGGCGATGACATCCCTCGCCTCCCTCGTGGCGAAATCCTTCGTCCCGAAAGACCCTGGAACCGCCACCACAGGGCTCGACGACAACGCCTTCACGGCGGAGTTCACGCTCGTGGATGGAACACGCCATTCCGTGCAATTCAGCAAGAAGACCTTCACGGACAATGAAGTCTATGCGCGCACTTCGACCGCCCCGGACTGGAAGGGACTGCTCTTTACGGTCAACCGCTTCCAGGCGGAGAACATCCAGCGCAAATTCAAACACTTCAAGTAGAGAGTCGGGGCGGGAACAGTCCTAGTTCCCTGTGAATTCAGCGAGCTCGGCTCGTGCATGTTCCAACAAGCCATGCTGATTCTTCTCGTAACAGACGACGCGACGTTCGAGGAAGGTCCTCTCCCAGGGGACATGGGGCTCGATGGGCGCGAGAGCCCGCACGCAGGTCTCCGCAAATCCCAGATGCTCGGAGACCTCCAACGCGAGATCCTGCCGATAGCGGTGGAGAGCCGACACCGCAAAGGGCTCGAAGAGCAGCGGGAAGAGGCCGCGGCCAAGATCCGGGCGCTCCGCGCTGATACGTGGAACGAGCTTCAACACCGCACGCATGATCGTTCGATGCGCCCAGGGCTCGGTCCGGTACCCCACGATCGCCTTTTCCAGATGCCCGGCCGCCTCCTCAAGGCGCTGCTGACTGAAGCGCAACCACGCCGTGATGCCTTCGGCCTCCACGACGTTGAAGGTCCTCAGCCGCTCGATCGCATGCAATGCGTTGGGATCCCCCCGACGTGCGAGACCACATGCATACAGAAGCACCTCGAGATGAGTCTGCGGGCTCGCCTCCTGCTGGTCCCAGATCGCCACCGCCTCCGA
>CAVOCR010000365.1:0-3543 GCA_963694245.1 Myxococcota bacterium | reverse complement strand
GCTGATGGGGGTGTTCCACGCGCGATTTTCGCCGGAGTTGGACGGAGCGGTTCCGAGCGATGAGGCGCGGGAAGCGGCCATTCAGACGGTGGAGAAATCTCTCGAAGCGGAGCTTCAGGCCGTCCGCTCCTACCAGCAGGATCGGATGCTCCGGGTCCTGCTTGATTCCATTCGCGCGACGCTTCGAACCAATGCATTTCGCCGGGATCGGAGGTTTCATTACCTCTCTTTCAAATTGGATTGCGCGGCCATCGGCGCGATGCATGATCCGCGGCCCTGGCGAGAGATGTACGTACACCACATCGACATGGAAGGCATCCACATGCGCGGTGGCGCGGTGGCTCGTGGTGGACTCCGGTGGAGTGATCGTCCCGACGATTACCGCAGCGAGGTCCTGGGCTTGATGACCACCCAGATGGTGAAGAACACCCTCATCGTTCCCGTGGGCGCGAAGGGTGGGTTTGTACTCAAGAGCGCACCCCCTGAAGGGGAGACGATGCGCGCATTCGCCGACAGGATGTATCAGGTCCTGATTCGCGGATTGCTGGATGTCACCGACAACCGCTCCGAGACGGGGATCGTGCCGCCGCCCGACACGGTTCGTCACGATGGAGACGACGCCTATCTCGTGGTGGCTGCCGACAAGGGAACCGCCCATCTCTCGGATACGGCGAACGCGCTCAGCGCCGAGTACGGCTTCTGGCTGGACGACGCGTTTGCGAGCGGGGGGACGACTGGATACGACCACAAGGTGGAAGGGATTACCGCGAAGGGCGCTTGGGCGTGTACGCGGCGTCATTTCAGGGAGCTGGGGCAGGACCCCGAGAGCGATCCGATTCGGGTCGTCGGAATCGGCGACATGAGCGGGGACGTCTTCGGGAATGGAATGCTTCTCTCGGCCTCCATGAAGCTGGTCGGCGCGTTCAACCATCTCCACATCTTCCTCGACCCCGACCCCGAACCCGCGGCGAGTTTCGCGGAGAGGACCCGTCTCTTTGCCCTTCCGCGGAGTGCGTGGACGGACTATTCGGCGGACTTGATCTCCGAGGGCGGGGGCGTGTTTGAACGCCAGGCGAAGTCCATTCCGCTCAGCGCCGAGGTTCAGCAGATGCTGGGCGTCGATGAGGCGTCGATGAGCGGTGAGACCTTGATTCACGCGCTCCTCGGGATGCGGGTGGATCTTCTGTGGAATGGAGGGATCGGGACCTATGTGAAGGCGGTCGCTGAGAGCGATCGCGATGTCTCGGACTCGGCCAACGACGCGCTTCGTCGGGATGCCCCGGAGATTCGAGCGCGGGTGATTGGCGAGGGAGGGAATCTCGGAGTGACTCAGCGGGGCCGGGTGGAATACGCGCTGGGCAAGGGTCGGATCAACACGGACGCGGTGGACAATGCGGGTGGGGTGAACCTGTCCGATCATGAAGTGAACCTCAAAGTGCTCTTTGCTCCTCTCGTCCGACGCGGAGAGATGACCATGGAGGAGCGGAACGTCCTCCTTCGTGAGGTCGCGCAGGAAGTCGTCGACGAGGTGGTGCTCGACAATGAGGTCCAGAGTCTCCGCATCTCATTGGATGAACGGCGAAGCACCGGGGACATCTTTTCTTTTGGACGCTGCATCAAGCGCTTGAAGGAACTGGGGATTCTGAACCCCGGGCAGGAGAGCCTTCCGTTCAAGCGCATGCTGCTCGAACGAGCCGTTGCGGGCAGGGGGCTTTCACGGCCAGAGCTCGCGATCGTGGGCTCCTATGTGAAGATGCAGGTGTACGAGGCGCTGCTTGCGGGAGAGCCTCTTCCCGATCACATGGCGCGGGAATTCCTCGATGCGTATTTCCCCGAGAAGGTGTCGTCGTCGTATCAGGCTGCCATCGCAGACCACATGTTGCGTCATGAGATTCTCTGCACCGTTCAGACCAACCGGATCGTCGACTATGCGGGGGCGACACTGTTTCACGAGATGGAGGAGCGGACCGGTCGTCCGGTCGTGGACATCGTGTGCGCCTATCTGGCAGCGGATGTCGTGACGGGGGCGTCCACACTCAAGGCGTCTCTTCGCGAGGCCGAAGGGAGATTGCCCTCGGAGGGGTTGTATCGGGCGTTCCTCGAGGTCGAGGCGTTGGTTCGCGACGCCGTGTACTGGATCCTGACGACGCTCTCCGGAAAGGATCTGCACGCCAGTGATTCGGCCGATTGGGACGAGATGCGTCGTCGTTTCGACGCCGTGGATGGAGCCGTGATGAAGACCGTGGTCGGTCGGACCTCCACGCGATTCAAGAAGGCGGTGCGACGCCTTGTATCCGAGGGGATTCCCGACAATCAGGCGCAGGAGATTTTCAAGCGCCGCATTGCCATGCGTGCGTTTCCGTCCGTGACGCGAGCGCTCGAGGCGGGATTCAACCAGGAGCCCGCGATGGCGGCCTACATGGCTCTGGCCTCGTATTTGCGTCTGGATCGGCTCGCACTGAGCCTCGAAGGGCATGCGAGCGGGGACGAATGGGAAGCGGTGGCGATGCGTTCGATGGCGGACGACTTTGGTCGATTCCATGATGAACTCGTGCATGTCACGTTGAAGGCGAGCGCGGCACGCACAAGCCGGGCAACACTCAAGAACATTCAGCGGGGACTCGGGACCAGCGTTTTGTGGAAACTCTCTCCGGAGCTGGGCGGGTTCCTCCTGGAGAACCCGACGCTCGTGGAGAACCGGGCGGGGATCGTCGAGGCGGGTCGGGACGATGTCCCGCAACTCGCCAAGCTTCTCGTGCTCTCGCAGCGGCTCCGCAAGGCGATGGAATCCCAGTGATCAGGGGAGGTCGGGGTTCGTCTGCGCTTCGATGCAGTTGCCGTTTTTACACAGACCCTGAATGAGTTCATCGTCCCCGCCCTTGTTGTTGAAGGAGCAGAGCGTGTTGTTGGGGAGGGGATCGTTCTGACAATTCCCGTCCAAAAAACACACATCGTGGGTGCACGGATTCTGGTCATCACAGGGGTATTCCTGGCCGAATTTGAGCACACATTCCGCGTCGATGAGAATGCATTGTTTTCCACAGGCAGAGGCTCCACACGAAAATCCGTCTGGGCAGTCTGAGCTGGTCACGCATTGTTCTGAGATGGGAACGGGAACGCAGATCCCATCGTCGCATTGGCCCCCGCAGGAGCCTGGGAAGGCATCCTGACAGTCGTTGTCATTTTCGCATTCCTGGCAGGTCGTGGGCGTCAGGCAGGCCGTGTACTCGCAGGTCTCGGGTGATTGACTCGGATCGTTGAGACAGGTGCAGGTGGCGTCGTCGCCTTTGCACTCCCCTCCATCACAGGGGGGGGGCGGGGTCGTCAAGGTCTTCGGGAGACACCAGTGCACGGCGCATGTGTCTCCGACGGGAATGCACGAGCAGGAGAATCCCTCTTCACAACTGTCGAGGTCGGGATCACACTCGCCTCCCATCCCCACGGGACAATCGGATCCGCAATTCGGCTGGGTCTCGCCTGTGCATGAACCGAGCAGGCAGCTGTCGTCCTCGGTACAGATGTCCCCATCGTCACAAAGCGTCC
>CAVOCR010000364.1:0-3556 GCA_963694245.1 Myxococcota bacterium | reverse complement strand
CGTCGGCGCGGGCTGCGTCTTCAACGATGATCGGGAACTCTTCGCCGAGTCCATTGCCGCTGAAAATCAGGGGAATGCGTTTACTGCGTTGCTCTCTGCCGAGGCGGCCTTGATGGAGGAGGGGGAGCTGCCTCTCGCGACTTTCGGGGGGCCGCGGCTCGAGAGCTTCGAGATGCAGTCGTACACCGACGTGATCGCCGGGGAAGCCACGGACATTCTCGTTCATTTCGTCTTTCCCATCGATGCCGCGCCTCAGATCGCCGCGATTCGCTTCCAGGCGGACTCCGCATCGACGCATCTCCGGGTACCGGTGGATGTGGACCCGGAGACCGGGGTCGCCGACGTGACGTTCACGCTCGATGCCCTGGAGCAGCCCCAGAAGTGGGAGACGGTGGGCTGGTTCATGCCCGAGTCCACGGAGGGGGAGTTCGGGGATCCCATTCAGGTGCGTTTCAGGCTGGGGCCGAATGCCTCTTCGCCCGCAACGAAGACGGTTCGGACCTATGCGGATCACGCCGGCGCGACCCGTACGTTGATCCAGGGGCAGGGAGGGGAGGGCGAACCCCGGATGCTGACCGGGGGCAACGACAATGAACTGGCGCTGTGGGATGTGAACAGCGGTCACGAGATCCGGCGCTTCATCGGGCATACGGGCTGGGTGCTCAGTGCGGACATCTCGATGGCTGGAGATCGCATCGTCAGCGGCGCCCGCGACAACACCGTTCGCATCTGGGACACGTCTTCGGGGGAGCTGCTGCACACCCTTGGAGATCATCTCGACCGCGTCACCGCCGTCCAGATCCTCAAACCGCTTGAGAAGCTCTTCATCAGCGGTTCATGGGATCACACTCTCAAGGTTCGGAACTGGGAGACCGGGGAACTCTTGAAGGTTCTCGACGCGGGGGATCGCGTCAACGCCGTCGCCCATTCCGCCACGCGGCTCGCGGTCGGCGCGGGGCGCCTTCTGCACCCGGGGCGTGTCCTGCTCTGGGAATCGACTTCGTGGACGGGGGATCTGACGATTCTCGATCTGGACCGGGAGGTCACCGCGCTCACCTTTTCGGAAGGGGGCGATCGTCTGGCTGCGGCGTCGGGGCGAGGGGTGATCTACGTCTGGGATGTGGAGAGTGGAGAACTCATCCATACGCTGGGAGCCGACTCCCTGGTCAAGAATCACGCGGTGGAGCCCCCGCGGGACACGCTTCCAAGTCTCGACTTCTGGCCTGGCAATGAGGATGTTCTGGCCGCCGTGTCCCTTACAGGGGTCATCGCGCTCTGGATGCTTCCGGAAGAGCGCATCATGGCGGGTCAGATCATGGACCAGTCATTGACATCGGTTCGATTCGCGCCGCTTGGATTTCGCTTGTTGATGGGGGGGAGCGATGGGCGGACCCTCGTCACGGGGATCGAGTCCCTTCCCGGCGGCGGCGACTGATTCTGGCGGCACCCGCCAGCGCGCAGAGGACGAGGAGCGCCCATCCGGCGCTCTTCAGCGGTCCGCCTCCCTGGCGGCAGTCGATGATCTGCTTGAAATAAGCCTTCGTCTGGTGCTTTTGAGTCTGCTCCAACCAGCGTCCGTTGTCGCAGTAGTCATTGTCTGCATCGCAGCCCTCCCGAAAGAGGAACCATTTGTCGAAGAGGTTTTGAACCGCGTCGGGCTCGGTGTTCGTCCAGACGGCGCGAGCGATGTAGAAGAGGTCGATGGTCGCTTCGATCGCGGCGGCGAAGGTGTCGGTGGTCGCCGCGTCGAGACAATCGTCCATGCTGTCTGAATGGGCCAGTCCGCTCACGTCTTCATTGAAATCGCTTCCGATCGCGTCCACGTAGTTCATCACGTGAACGATGGTTCGGAGCCCGTCCGCGTCGTCTCGAATCGTGTGGGAGAATGAGTCCTGAAGCGCATGGGCGGCTTGACCGATGTAGTACATGGGCGCCCAGACCTCGACGTCGATTTCCCCGTAGAAGTCGAGATAGAACCGCCCGAGAATGATCTGTTCGTCTGCGGGCAGGCTGATGGCGTCGTTGGCTTTGCGGAGAAGGTCGGCGATGCGGGTTTTCAGTCCCTCGACAGCGACCGCATTTCCTTCCGCCAGATCGTCGCCCTTGCCTCGGAGCGCGTGGGCGTACTGGCCTTCGTCCGTGGGGTCGCTGTGGAGTTTGCGGAGCTCACCGAGGTTGATGATCGAGTGACCGTCGGTATCCGGGGAACGGACGCCGACGATCAGACTCACGAGGAAGAAGCGATCGGCATCGTCCAGGGAGTCCGGATCGATGTCGATGGGGCTCTCCTCCAGGAGAAAGATCGCCAGTTCGCGCCAGATCGTCCCGTCCGAGACGGGGACGCCGTCGGGAGGCAGATAATAGAGGAAATCATGGAATGCGTTCCAGGTGATTTCCTCGTGACAACCGTGTGTGAAGCCACTGGATACGGTCCATGCGTTCGCTTGAAGGGGCGCCGTGAGCATCCCGAGGAGCGCCAGAATGGGAATCATCCGCTTCAAAACGCGGTCTCCACGTAGAGCACAGTCTTGTATTCGACGTTCACCAGGGGAATGCCGTCGAGCACGGGGGCCACGATGGCGAAGGCGATCGGATCGAGCCCGAGGACGATCCGCTCATGCGGGGTCCACCGCAGGCCGAGCAACCGTGCGTCGAGAAAGAACCCGATGGCGCCGGCGTCATCGAGAACCGTGTCGAAGGCGAGGATGGACGGCCCCACCGACAGGCTCGTCCGGCAGAATCCCTCGGCGAAGGTGTATTCGGCACCGATTCCGATGTTCACGGCCCCCTGGACGACTTCCTGGGTGAGCTCCGTGCTGAGCCACATGTTGTGTTCCAGCTGAAAGAAGGCTCCCCAGTCGCTCCAGCGCCATCCCGCCCGCGCGGCGACTCCGAAGGTTCCCGCGAGAAGCGCCCGGTCCGTGGCGTCGCTGAGGGCGGAGAGATGGCCTTCGAGCTGCACGAACCCGCCTTGAAGGTCCCCGTTCTCATCGAGGGCGATGTAGCGCTCTGCGGAGGCATCTTTCGGGGACAGGAGCGCGAGCACAAGCAGGAGCATGGGAAGGAGTGAGCGTTGAATGTGCATGTCCTGAGAGTCGAGGATCTCGACGCTGTCGTCAATCGGATCCTTCAGGCCGCCTGAACCGGGCGAAGGGGCGCGTCCCCCTGCACTCTTCTCTCCACTTCTCTTGTGCGCTTCTCTTCCTCTTCCCGGGTGAACGCGTAGGGCTTTCGAGTCCCCATCAGGTGATCGAAGAACGGGTGGCTCACACACCAGTTCGCGTCCTGATCAGGTCCCATGTGGTGGTCGTAATGCCACGTCAGGTGTTGTCTCGCCCATTCCACGTCCAGATGGGATTTTCGGTGGACGTGGTGGTACCGGAGTATCGACGCCCAGACCGTCAGGGTGAAAAAAGGAGCCACAGGCAGAAGAGGAGCATGCGCGAGCGTCAGCGCCGCGAGGGCGACCGCCTCCTTCCCTTGCGCATTCCACGTCAGGATCGACCGGGCATAGCCATCATCTGCCCCTCCGGCGCGTCGGCACGCCTTGTGGTGT
>CAVOCR010000363.1:0-3557 GCA_963694245.1 Myxococcota bacterium | reverse complement strand
CCTGGGCCTCGCCGGATCGTGGTACGGCGACTATCCCGCAGGCGCCTCGATCATTCTCGCGTTCGGAGTCCTCCTCTGTGCGGGCGGAGCCATCCGCCTCGCCCTCCACAAGCGACTGGGATCCCCAGAGGACGCGTAGAACGAATCCAATCCTGACAAGAGATGAAGAGGCGGGACCCGATGAGGCGCGCTCCCGAGCGACGGGAATGGAATCCGGGACAGGCGAGTGGAGATTGCGTGAATCTGAACACAGCGAATGCGCCCCATCCCGGTTTCGAATACAATCAACGCTTGCAGGGAGCGCTACATGGGGAAACCGACGACCTTTCCAGAGTACTTCGAAACCCTTCCAGAGGATCGGAAGAAGGCGATGGAGAAACTGCGAGACGCGATCCGGTCCAACATCCCCCCTGGATTCGAAGAGACCCTCAATTACGGAATGCCCAGCTGGGTCGTCCCCCACACCCTCTACAAGGCCGGCTATCATGCGAACCGGGAGCTGCCGCTCCCCTTCCTCAGCATCGCGTCCCAGAAGAACCATGTCGCGGTCTATCACATGGGCGTCTACGCGAGCCCTGAACTGCTGGACTGGCTCGTGAAGACATGGCCGGAGCAAGCGCCAAAAAAGCTCGACATGGGCAAAAGCTGCATCCGCTTCAAGAAGATCGACGACATCCCCCACGCGCTCCTGGGTGAGCTCGTGAGCAAGATGAGCGTGCAGGCGTGGATCGACGTTTACGAGCGGCAGATCAAGAAGGGTTGAATCCAACGCGCTCCATGTACGACACTGCCGCCGAAGTACACACGGAGGAGGGCGTTTCATGATCACAAGACACGACGTGGAGAGCGCGCAAGCGGCATGGGCTGACGCCGTCGTGGCGGTCGGCGAAGCGCCCGCGTGGGAAGAGGCACATGCGCGAGCCACTTCCCTCATACCGTCCCTCTACCACCTCGAGGATGGAACGCTGCTCTTCTGCCCGACACTGGCCGCCCAGCGACAGTTCCGAACCACGTTGGAGGATACGGTGTCCTATTTCGTGGGCCATGGGCTCCCTGAAGACGGCGGGTTCGCACTGAAGGGCTGGAAGTCCATCCGCTTCGAAAACGCCGGGATCGTCTGCCAGGAGAGCGTCGGAATCTCGATGGGAAACTACTTCTTCACCCCCTCCGACGGCGAGGAACTCAAGGTCGAATACACCTTTGTCCACGTCCGGGATTCAACCGGCGAGCTGAAGATCCAGCTGCACCACTCCGCCCTGCCCTACAGCGGCTGATCGCCCAAGGAGACGGGAGTTTCGCCGGAGATGGAAGGCGGCGCGGCCTCCTCGAAAGCAAACACCAGCAGAAAGAAGAGATTCGCCACGTACCAGATCGTCCCCGTGAGGAGCCCGATCCCCACGTGCATCGCGATGAGTCCGAAGGCCCAGAAGGCCCGAAGCCGCCCCCCCAGAAGCATCACGAACGCCCCGGTTTCGAGCAGCAGCGTGATGCCCGCCAGCAGCGAGGTCATCGTCGGCGTCACCACCACCCATTCCAGCGTGCCCATGACACCCGGTTCAACTCCGGGAAGCGCATGCGCGGTGATCAGGGCGGCGAGGTTCTCGGGTGCAACCCACAGAAAGCCCGAGACGACCCATTTGCTGCAGCCCGAATTCACGTAGAGCGCACACAGAACGCCGAGGGCGCAGCGCTCGGCGAGCACATCTCCAGCCCATGCGGGGCCCGCGTGCACGTCCGCGGACATCCGGACCCGGATCGCATGGAGGCCTGTACCGAAGAGCCAGCCCAGAAGAACGGCTCCACCGACATAGGTGAAGCGCGAATTGTACCCGTACAGCTGTCGCGCCCCCTCCGCCGCCACCACCATCGCCGCGAGCGCGATGCCCCCTCCCAGCAGGGCCCATCGGCGTGTTCCAAACCCCCAGAGACCCAGACCTCCGATCCCGAGGCAGGAAGCCCCCATCCCCCAGGCACCCCTGGCGATGAGATCGCCACAAAGCACGAGGGTGCAGAACGCGGCTCCCACGAGCAGCGCGACGCGGCGGCGAGCCAACCAGATCGGCGCGTTCGGGGATTCAGTCATGACCGCCCCCCACACACTTCGCGAGGACCCGATCCCTGTGATCCAGGCGCCCCTCGGAGGGGCCGAGAAAGCGTCTGTGCACGAGAGCCCATGGGAGGTCTTCCGCCGTGAGACTCGATTCCCAGCGAATCGCCTCCCGGACCTCCGCGTCGAGATACGGCACATGGAACGCCCCGTCCCGTGAACTGGCCGCGAGCGCTGTCTCCAGATCAAGCGCGCCCCCCGAAGAGGACACGCAGCGATACTCCACCGACTTCTCGCGCCCCACGCTCATGCCCCGTGCATCCACGACAAGAAGACGATCCACTGGAAAGTGCGCCCCTCCCGCGTACATCGGAAAGGTGCTGAACGGATAGAATTCTGGAGCGATCCAGGAAATCCCCACGTAGATCGCGAACGCACACCAGGCGGCGGGTTTCCACGAGTTCAATGCCCTTCTCCTCTCCGCTGGGGTCTCCGGACGAGAGTCTCAAATCCAGACGCCGATGACCATGCCTCCCTGCCGTCGCCGCGTCCGCGGAACTCCCTCGACGCTCCACGCCCACAAATGAAGGGCTTCGACCTCGGGAGCTGATTGCGAATTCACCCTCTTGCGCCTATCGTCGAAATCCATCGCACATCGAATGACATCCCGGCGAAGAGGGCGAAATCGGACATTCCATGAACGTCGACTACCGAGACGTGGACCGGGACTCCCGGAACGACTGCGAGCGACTCGCGCGCTGGAACAACGACCCGGCGATCAAGCATCTCTTCAACCGATCTGGGGACGCCGAGAGCTTCGAACGCCCGTTCACCGCGGCGGACTTCCAACGCACTGGCGGGACGCCCGACCTGCAGGTGCCGTTCAAGACACTGATGGTGCTCGTGAACGACGAACCCGTCGGGATGGCCCATTTCGCGATCGCAGGCCCCCGACTGCTGGAACCCACGCCCCGTACAGCCTGGATCAGCTTGATGATCGGGGAGAAGCCTCTCCAGGGCCGGGGCCTGGGCCGACAGGTCGTCGGACATCTCGAAGAGCTCGCAGCGGAGGCCGGCGCCACCCGAGTGGAAATCGGGGTGTTCGCCTACAACACTGTCTCCCTTCATTTCTTCACGCACCTCGGATACGAGGAGTTTGCGCGGATCCCGGAACATGCCTGGTGGGCGGGCCAGCTCTGGGATGACATTCGCATGCGAAAGCCCCTTCAGAACTCCTCGCCATCCCGTGGAGATCAGCATGGATGAATCCAGGGACGAGCCCCGAGATGTCCCGGGTGCGTTGCACGGGAGCCGGCTGATCACGCTCCCCCACGTCGCCCCGGAGGTGGATCGCGTGAAAGCCTTTCTCACAGGCGACGCCCCCGTGCTCCTCGAGGTTGGGTTTGATCACGGCCGACGCCTTCACTCCACTGCCCGTCTGAACCCGGACTGGAGAGTCCTCGGGCTGGAAGTTCGAAAGCGACGCGTGGAAGAAGCCATCGCCCGCGCC
>CAVOCR010000362.1:0-3568 GCA_963694245.1 Myxococcota bacterium | reverse complement strand
TGCCTCCTCCTGCCTGGAGTCCCGCGAGGGCACATTTGGTGGTCATCGCCCACGCGAGCGCCTCGGCCTCACGCAGCGCATCCCCGGAAGACGCGTGCTCACGGGTCCGAATGCCGCCCACAGCGGGGCCGAGGCGGGTCGAGTCGAGGACGAGCCAGGCATCCAGTCCGGACTCCGCATCCTGGATGCGAAGAACGTCCTCGGGAACACGGTTCGAGGGGCGAAGGTGCTGCATGCCCTCATCCTGGGCGTTCCCTCATGGATTCTCCAGTCAATCCATCAAAAGCGTGGAGAGAGATGCCCACCGCAGCTGTTGACGTGTCACTGCAGACCCGCGTCTTTCCACAGGGATGACAGCTTTCAGTTGACCGCAACCTTCCACCCGGTTAGGAAAAGTGCACGAAACAACGACGATTTCTCCGAAGCGGGAGAGCAGTGATGGATCAGGAACCCATGAAGCTGGGGATCCCCCGGGAGACAGCGCCCGGGGAACAGCGGGTCGCCGCGACGCCCCGAAGCATCGAGAAACTCACGAAAATGGGCTATGCAGTCCTCGTGGAGTCGGGCGCCGGAGCGGCCTCCGAGTACAGCGATGATGCCTACAAGAACGCGGGCGCGACACTGGTCGACACGGCGCAGGCCATCTATTCCGATGCGGACTTCATTCTCAAGGTGCGCGCTCCTGCCATGGGAGAAGACGGGCAGCCCGACGAGGTCTCCTGGATTCCGGAGGGGGGGCGCGTTCTCTCGTTCCTCTGGCCTGCGCAGAATGAAGCGCTCCTGAAACAGTTCAACGACCGCAAGATCACCTCCTTTGCCATGGACGCGGTGCCACGCATCAGCCGAGCGCAGAAATGCGATGCGCTGAGTTCCATGGCCAACATCGCGGGATATCGGGCCGTCCTCGAAGCCGCCAGCCGCTATCAGGGCTTCATGGGCGGGCAGGTCACCGCCGCCGGACGCGTCCGTCCCGCGGAGGTTCTGGTCATTGGGGCGGGAGTGGCCGGTCTGTCCGCCATCGCAGCAGCAGGATCCCTCGGCGCCATCGTGCGGGCATTTGATGTCCGTTCCGCAGCGCGGGAGCAGGTGGAGAGCCTGGGAGCGGAATTCCTCGAAGTCCAGCTGGAGGAATCCGGGGAGGGATCGGGCGGCTACGCCAAGGTCATGAGCCCCGAATTCATCGCGGAAGAGATGCGCATCTTCGCAGAACAGGCGAAGCGTTGCAGCATCATCATCACGACGGCGCTCATCCCGGGGCGACCGGCTCCGCTTCTCATCACGAAGGAGATGGTCGCCTCCATGCCTCCCGGATCCATCGTCGTGGATCTGGCAGCAGAACAAGGCGGAAACTGCGAGTGCACGGTCCCCAATGAGGAGACACGTGTCGGAGACGTCACGATTCTCGGATTCACGGATCTCCCCAGCCGCATGGCCCGACAGGCGAGTCAGCTCTACGCCACGAACATCCAGCACCTCCTCGACGACATGACTTCGGACGAGGGATGGCACCTGGACCTCGAAGACGACGTCGTTCGGGGCTGCATCGTGACTCATTCGGGAGAAACGCTCTGGCCGGCTCCACGCCCCGAGAACCCTGCGCCACTCGTGGCTGCTGCGGAGGAGGGGTCGTCCGACGAAGACGAGGACGAGGAAAAGGAGGGATTCCCCTTTCTCTCGACCACCCTGCTGGCGGTTCTCGGCCTCGCGATCTGGCAACTGGGTCAGACTCCGCTTGTCGAAGGGCACATCTCTCCGCTCCTCCAGCAAATCACGATTTTCGTCATGGCGTGCATCGTGGGCTGGCATGTCATCTGGAACGTCGCACCCGCACTCCACACGCCGCTGATGGCCGTCACGAACGCGATCAGTGGAATCATCATCGTGGGCGGAATGCTCCAGCTGGGCTATCACGGGGACGATTCGATCACGTCCATCCTGGGCGCGATCGCGGTCGCGGTCGCAGCGATCAACGTGGTGGGCGGATTTCTCGTCACCGAACGCATGCTCCGCATGTTCCGGAAGGAGTAGACGATGGACTTTTCAAATCACGCCTCTCTTTCCTATGTCGCCTATCTCGTCGCGAGTGTTCTGTTCATCCTGAGCCTCAAGGGTCTTGGCACCCATGAAAGCGCGCGCCGCGGGAATCATCTCGGCATCCTGGGAATGGTCATCGCCCTCGCAGCGACCCTGCTCCAGATGGCGCATGGCGGCTACGATCTATTGGCAGGAACACTCCTGATCGGAGCGCTCATCGGCGGGGCCCTCGCGGTCCGCGTCGAGATGTACAAGATGCCCCAGCTCGTCGCGATGCTCCACAGCTTCGTCGGGCTTGCGGCGGTCCTCGTCGGGATCGCGCACCATGCGCATGGATCGACCGGCACCGTGGAGCAGATTGAGGTGTTCGTGGGGGTCTGGATCGGCGCGATCACCTTCACGGGTTCCGTGCTCGCCTATCTCAAACTCGACGGATCCATATCCGGGAACCCGCTCCTCCTGCCCGGGCGCCACCTTCTCAACCTCGTCATGGCCGGGGCGTCCATCTATCTTGCAGCCGTGTACGTGAGTTCGGACGGCGCGGACTGGAACGCCCTCCTCATGATGACGGGCATCGCCTGCCTCCTCGGCTTCCACCTCGTGGCGGCCATCGGGGGCGCCGACATGCCCGTCGTTGTTTCGATGCTCAACAGCTATTCGGGCTGGGCAGCAGCCGCAGCGGGATTCCTGCTCGCGAACGATCTCCTGATCATCACGGGTGCTCTCGTCGGCAGCAGCGGCGCGATTTTGAGCTACATCATGTGTCGCGCCATGAACCGTTCCATCCTCGCGGTGATTTTTGGTGGATTCGGAACCGGAGACTCCTCCTCCACGACCTCCAGCCCCTCCGAGGGAGATGGCAAGGAGATGGTCGCCGGCAGCACCGAAGAAGTCCTTCAGGCGCTGCAAAGCGCACGCAAGGTGGTTCTGGTGCCGGGATACGGAATGGCCGTCGCCCAGGCGCAGCATCCCATTCGGGAACTCACCCGCTTGTTGAGGAAGAACGGCACGGACGTCCGCTTCGCGATTCATCCTGTGGCGGGAAGACTTCCAGGCCACATGGATGTGCTGTTGGCAGAAGCGAAGGTTCCCTACGACATTGTCCACGAATCCAGCGAAATCAATGACGACCTGGGCGACGTGGACGTGGTCATGGTCATCGGGGCCAACGACATCGTGAACCCAAGCGCCCTCACGGACAAAAGCAGCCCCATCTATGGAATGAATGTCGTGGAGGTATGGCGCGCACGCCAGGTCATCGTCCTCAAACGCGGACGGGGAACGGGCTACGCGGGCGTGCAGAACCCCGTCTACACCAACGACAACACCCTGATGTATTTTGGGGATGCCAAGGCGAGCATCGACGCGCTGCTCAGCGAGCTCCGAGCCGCCTAGCGCCGCCTACAAGAAAGGGTCGCAATCGCCTTCGATGGGGACCATCTCCCCCAACTCGATCAACTCCACCATCTTGAGCGCAAACTCCTTCTGGAACTGGGATCCGGCGCACCGGGTAAACTCCTCCGCGGCCTCTTCC
>CAVOCR010000361.1:0-3569 GCA_963694245.1 Myxococcota bacterium | reverse complement strand
CGCGATGGGAATCGCCACGTCGCGGAGCACGTGCAGATAATAGGACTTCCCGGATTCGAGGGCTGGTGCGTCGCCCTCGGCGGGAACACGTTGCAGCCCCGATGCCGGGATCTCTCCGTAGACGACGCCGGATCCGAATGCGGACGCGTCATGGGGAACGTCCGCTCGCCAGAGCGTTCCCTCGGGGATGTCGAAGTTCGGGGGGAGGCCGGGATTCAGCGAGCCCGCTTCCAGCACGTACAGATAGCGTGCATCTCCTCCATTCCATACGAGAGTGCCGTCCTCGCCGATGCCTTCGCCTGCCTCGCACGCCACCGGCTCGTAGGCCTGCTGGATCAGAAGGGGACCTCCGACATCGGAGAGGCCATCGATGTAGGACTGGGTGACGCCGCGTCGCTCCAGTTCGCCCTGGAAGAAGCCGAGCATCCGATCCACATCGGTCGTTGGGAGGGCGCTGTGAATGCGGTCGAAGCCGTTGTTGTCCGCGGGATCGAACGCGCCGAGGACGCTCGAGTCGGTGTGTCCTGCGAAGAGGACAATCGCCTCATCACTCATCGTGTCGACCCAGAGGGGTCCGGCATCCACCGACCAGCGGGACGGCCCTTCCGGCGTGGCGTCTTCGCTATGACAGCAGACGCATGCGCTGGAGCGCACCTGGGATTGAACCCATTCCGATTCGGCGAGCCATTCGGCATCGTCGAGACGCGGATCCTCTGTTGGGGGGATCTGCCAGGGGGAGAGTGGATAGTAGGGCCGGTTCGTGTGAATCACGCTGCAATCCCCGTAGTCCACGTACAGGCGTCCCTCCTCCGTGCTCCCGGAGATGAGGTTCCACGTGCAGACGAGTCCGTCAGTGGCCCCCTCGGGCTCTCCCTCAAGGGCCGGTTTGCAGGTCAGTGTCGGCCACTGAAAGGTCGTCGCTTCCGAGGGTTCCGCGGACATGGGCGCATCTGCGTATCCCACACAGTTTGCCGACGCATGGAAGGTGCCGCCGGCGAATGCCGTGCAGGCCATGGCGGCTGACGAGCAGCCGGAAGCCTCTGCGCCTCCCACGGAGAGCACATAGTCCAGTCCATCGTCCGGCGTCACTGCACACGTCCCCAGGATGGGATCCAGGAGGCAGGCGGGCTCTTCCTGGAAGGTCCCTGGCGTTCCAAACGGTCCTCCAAGGCAGTCCTCTGAGGCGTCTTCCACGGTCCATGCGTCGCCTGAATACAGTTTGCACTCATCGCTTGAAGAAAAGGGGTTCACGTAGGTGCAGATTCCGATGGCCGAGGGGACCTCCGCGCGGGCGTCTCCCAATTCAACGACATCGAAGGTCGCGTCTTCCGAACCTGTGGCGTCCGCCTCATTCGAGCTGTCATCGCTCGTGCATCCGAGCAGTCCGATACAGCTCAAGAGAGCCCCCACGAAAACACTCCACGCCCTGCCTCTTGTCGCCATCATGTCTGCTCCTCCTGTCCTTCATGTGCTGGGGACGTGATATACCCTGCGAGGTCGCGGGGCAACACCGAGTTGCCTGTGCCGGTGGCCTGGGTGTCACCGAAGGGAGCCCCGGGACAGGAGTCCTTCGCATGGAGGTTCTCGCTGTGTGGGGAGTCTCACGGCGCAGGCTACCATTCGAACCCGAACGCCTGGAGGGCGTGGTTCCTCATCGCGACCTCATCACCCGTCGTCTGCGCCTCAATCGCTCCCGCTCCCTCCCAGGAATCCAGTGCCCATTCCTCGATGAGGGCGGTCACGAGGGTTTCCACGGGATCGACGATCCGCGTGTCGGGCAGGACACGCTGGAAGTGTCTCATGAGCGCCGAGTAATGCGTGCAGGCGAGGAGGAGTCCCTCCACACCCTGGAGCGGCGAGAGAATCTCGGAGACGTCGCTCTCGACGGCATCGCCTGCAAGACGACCCGCCTCCACATGGGCGCTGAGCGCCTGGGCTGAACGCTCGATGACCTCCAGGCCGTGCTCAGAAAGCGCGGTGCCGTAGATTCCTGCTGCGATCGTTCCCTTGCCACCAATGACCCCCCAGCGTTGGAGGCCGGTGTCGAGCGCAGCCTGCACGCCATGACGAATCATGCCCCTGATTGGTGTCCCCGTCTCGATGTCGGGAAGCACGACACTGGCTGCGTTGCAGGCCACGAGTACATGGGTCACGGGGAGTGCGTTCACAATCTCCTCCACGCGTCGTGCGAGTCGAGCGTGGGGGACGCGGCCATAGGGCACATGTGCCGAGTCTGAGAAATACAGGATGTCGAGCCGGGGACACCGCTCCTGGAGCCGACGCATCGCGTCCACTCCACCGATTCCCCAGTCGAGGATGCCCAGCCTCATGGGTAGCTCTGTGGAGGGACTTCCCCGGTTGGAAGCGGGCCCGAATCGAATGCGAGGACCCGCGCGTGGCGGCCCACGTTGAGAGTCTCGACCTTTCGGCCTGGAAAGCGACTCTCGAAATACCAGACAAACTCGTGTTCGGCCCGAATGGGATTGTACTGCACCATCTGGCTCCAGCGAGGGTCCTTCACGAGCGAACGGAGGGCCTTTCGGAACGGCCTGTTCCGCCATTGGGTGGTGAGCGACTTCACGGAAGTACGGACGAATGCAGGCAAGTCGGTGAAACGTGGGGGCGCCGTCACCATGTCGATGACGAGCAGGCGCCCACCCGGCGCCAACACCCGGCGGATCTCCGCCATGATCGGATCCCAGTCCAGGTAGCGCCAGGAGAGCAGGGAGACGACGACATCCACGCTCTGGTCGGGAAGGGGAAGGGCGGGTTCCGTGACCCTCTCGAATCGAAGGGCCGAGTTCCCCGAATGCCGCCTTTCGGCCAGCCCGATCATGGCCAGTGAGCGGTCGACGCCCACACCCGACGCGATCCGGGGCGCGAGGGCATCGAGAAGTGCGCCGTTTCCGCACCCAATGTCGAGGACACGAAGCCCCCTGGAGTCCGGAACGTGGTTGGAGAGCCACTCCCACTCATCCCGTCGAACGCGAATGTCCTGGAACACCGCGTCGTAGAGTGCGGCGACCTGTTCGTAGGTCGCCTCGTCCCCGACGATTTCCGGGTCGAACGCCTTCATCTCCTCGGCCTGGACGAGGCCGAGGTACTTGGCGACCGATCCGAGCCATCCGTGGGACTTCTTTCCGGGACATCCCAGGAGATGGAGGTCTCCGTCGCCAGAGAGCGGCCAGCGGAAACGGTCGGTCGCCGAGGAGAACGTCGTGTACCAGTGGTATCCCCAGGCTCTCACGCCGAAGGTGCGGGCGAAAAAGGGCGCAAACCACCGCGCAGTCCGGCACGCATGGAAGAATGCGCTGGCTCCCGTGGCAAAGGGGATGGAGAGAGTTCTCCACTCGTGGGGACTGAACTGCTCCGGCATCGCCGAAGTGCGAAACATGGGGCCGTACATTCCAGCGTGACCGATGAAATGGAGCTCCTCGATGTGTCTCCCCTCGACTCGGATGCCGTCGATCGCGGCGACGAATTCGGCCTTGCTTTCGACCTTGTGGAGTCGAACCTCGAGTCCGTGGCCACCCTTCGCGCGCGCCAGGGTTTCTGCGACTCTCTCGAGC
>CAVOCR010000360.1:0-3572 GCA_963694245.1 Myxococcota bacterium | reverse complement strand
GACACAGGCGAGGCTTCCATTGCAGGCATTCCCATCCTCTTCCAACGCGCAATCGCTATCGGCAAGACAGCAGACCTGAGTACCCACGCAACGCTGGTCCACACACGTCGTATCCGCGGTGCAGGCATTGCCATCATCACAGGCCTCGCCCTCCGCCTTCTCCTTGCAAGGCGAGCAGATTTCAATCCCGACGCATTCCCCAGCGGTCATCACGTCATGCTGGGTGCAGGGCTTGCCATCGTCACACGCCGTCCCGTCGGGGAGCACTTCCTCGGCACACCCCCCTGAACTCGGATTGCACCGAACGCGGTGATTGGGGGTGACTGCCACGAGGTCCACACACGACACGACACTCTCCGTGTCCACGACACAATGACCTGACGCACATTGCAACGTTCCATTGCAGGCGTTGTCGTCATTGAACGGCGCGCAGTCCGCGTCGACTTCGCAGCCGCTCCCCGCGCAATCCCCGCAGATGAACACCCCCCCTGAGCAGGACCCATTGGGTTGGAGAACCGTTTGAAGGGTGCAGGGCACGTTGTCGTCGCAGAAATCGCCGAAAACGGCTCCAGTCTCCTCGGATTCCTCGCCTGCCTCCGTCCCGGTTTCCTCGCCCGTGACATCTCCCGTTTCCGAGGCCTCTCCCGACACCTCTTCCCCGGTCTCAGTCTCCGTGCCGGTTTCGCCCGGAGCGCCGGTCTCCGACCCTCCGCCAGCAGTCGAGGTCCCCCCACTGCCTCCGCCCGTGGGAGGAAGCGGACTGAATCCCCCCTCTCCCAGAACCTGACCGCCCGTATCGGGGGTCTCATCCGTACATCCTCCGACCAGGAGAGCCAGAACGCAGACGCTCATTCCTATCCAATGCATGGTGCCTTCTCTCCTCATGTGTCCTTCACCCGTTCCCGTGCCACATGGCGCGCGATGACCACCCGTTGAACATCGCTGGCGCCCTCGTAAATCCGAAGCGCCCGGATCTCCCGGTACAGACGCTCTGGAACACTGCCCACCAGGACCCCTTCACCACCGTGCAATTGCACGCAGCTGTCGATCGCCCGGAAAGCGGCCTCCGTCGACGAGAGCTTTCCCATCGCCGACGCGATCGTCATTCTATCCGTTGTCCGGTCTGCATTCCAGGCCGCATCATAGACCAGCATCCGTGCGGCCCCGAGTTCTGTCACCGCATTCGCGACATGCAGCTGCACCGCCTGGAGTTCAAACAAGGGCTTCCCAAACTGCTCGCGGCTGAGAACATGCCCGAGCATTTCATCGATCGCACGCTGTCCCATCCCAAGCGCAGCCGCTCCCACCGTCGCACGGAATCGGTCCAATGTCCCGAGCGCGATTCGCATTCCATCCCCCACCGCACCCAGAAGTCGGTCGGCCGGGATGCGACACTCTCGGAACGCGATCCGACCAATCGGATGAGGCGCCATGACCCGCTGACGCTCGACCACTTCAAATCCGGGGTCGTCCGGACTGACGACAAACGCCGAGACCCGTCGACGAGAGGCTTCCGGAGCGGTCACGGCGAACACCACATAGAGGCCGGCAACCCCCGCATTCGAGATGAACTTCTTCTCGCCATTCAGAATGAATTCGTCGCCCTCGCGGACGGCGGTCGTCTGCATCGCGCCGACGTCGCTTCCTGCCCCCTCCTCCGTCAACGCAAAGGCCGCGAGGGTCTCCCCGCTCACGACACCGGGGAGCCACTCCGCCTGGATCTCCGGAGTCCCCGCGAGGCTGATCGGAAAACTCCCGAGCCCCTGCATGGCAAACACCGTATCTGCAAATCCGCTGGCCCAGCCCAGAGCCTCCCGAATGAGACAGAGCGAGCGCATGTCGACTTCGGGATGAATCCCCCCATGCTTCGCGGCCACAACGTGGCGCAGGAGACCGGTCTCCGCGAGAACCCCCGCGAATGCCCGCGCCGTGGCGTCTTCATCCGCAGCGCCTTCTTCCTCGAGAGCACGAATGCGACTCTCGGCAACCTGACGCGCATGACCCGCCAGCTCCCCATGCGCTGGTTCAAACAAATACGGGTGGTGGCGAACCGTGTTCATCCTTTCACCGCCCTACGAATTCAGGCTGTTTACGTGCCGCGAAGGCCTCGTAGGCGATGCGAAAGTCCTCTGTCTCCATGCAAAACGCCTGGGTACGCGCCTCGGACTCGAGCGCCTGACGAAGATCCATGCTCATTTCCTCGTTCAGAGAGCGCTTCGTCATCGCGAGCGCAAAGGTCGGCCCCTTCGCCAGCCGTGCAGCCAACGCGTGGGCTTCCGCCTCGACCGTGTCCGCAGGGTACACATGATTGAGGAGCCCCAGCCGATGCGCATCTTCGGAGCGCACCATGTCTCCCGTCATCAACAGTTCCGTGGCCCGCCCGAGTCCAATCACCCGAGGAAGGAGGAACGCCGCGCCCATGTCCGCCCCACAGAGACCCACCTTCACAAAGAGGAACGCAAAGCGAGCGCTCTCGCTCCCGATGCGAATGTCGCTCGCGAGCGCGATGACGGAACCGGCGCCTGCAGCGACTCCATCAATGCAGGCAATGATCGGCTTGGAGAGTCTGCGCATGTTCTCGATCAGATCACAGGTCATGCGCGTGAACTCCCAGAGGCCCGCTGCATCCCGTTCAAACAGCGGTCCGATGATCTCATGCACGTCTCCCCCAGAGCAGAACGCGCCCCCGGATCCACGAATCACGACCGTCTTCACGCGTCGGTCCCCTTCCAGTTCGCGAAAGAGGCGCGTGAGATCCGCGTAGATGTCGAAGGTGAGCGCGTTCTTCTTCTCCGGACGGGAGAGGGTGATCACGCCGACATGGTCTTCCCCCAGCTCAAACGAAAGTCCCTCGGCTGATGGCTGCGTCACATCACTCATGCGCCCTCCTCGACCGCCAACGCGGCCACACCCTGAATCTCGATCATGGCATCCTCTTCCACGAGCGCGACCACCACCACCAGAGCCATCGCCGGATAATGACGCCCCATGAGACGCTTCCACACGGGGCCGAGTTCTGGAACCGCGTCCAGGTAGGCCTGCCGATCGGTCACGAAGATCGTCATGGAGGCGACATCCTTCGCCGTTCCTCCCGCTTCCTCCACGACCGCAACGAAGTTCCCGAGAGCCTGGTCAAACTGCCGCAGAAAGTCCGCAGAACCAACGATCCGCTGATCCCCGTCGAAGGCCACCTGCCCCGCCACGTACAGAGTATCCCGTTCCGCGCTCACGCGCATCCCGTTGCTGTATCCCCGGGGCGCACCAAATGCGGCGGGGTTGATCGGAATCAAGTCACTCATGACAACACGCTCCCACCGCAGATGTTCAGACCCTGCCCGTTGATCCCGCGTGACGCATGCGTCGAAAGATGGAGAATCATCGCCGCGACCTCATCGCATTCGATCAATCGTTTCTGGGGGCTGGCGCCCTCCATGTATCCCCGAATCACAGAAGGGTCGCGGCCGGTTCGCTCCGCAATCCGCGCCACATTGTCGTCCGTCATTGGGGTATCCACATAGCCGGGACACACCGCGTTGATGGTCACGCCAGTCCGGGCAATCTCCTGAGACACC
>CAVOCR010000359.1:0-3578 GCA_963694245.1 Myxococcota bacterium | reverse complement strand
CCTCACGCGTCTCCGAGCGCTGTTGAAGCGTGAAGAGGAGAGAATGCGTCAATTGCGAGAAAAAGAGGGACGCCCCGCCTCCTGATGGCGCGGGGACTAGTTGGCGGCCTGGCCGAGGGCTTCGAGCTGCGCCGTCTGCTGGGCGATCAGGTAGTCGCGGAAATGGCTCGTCAGTTCAATGTCGGCCTGAGTGAGCTGGTCCCGGTACCACGCACGCCATGTTTGACGTTTCCGGAAGTTTTCGAGGGCCAGCTTCACCGTGTCGCGGGCGCTCGCCATCTCCTCTTCCGTGGGCTCGCTCATGTTCTTGAGCCGAATGACGAGCTTGTTGCTTGAAGGCACGTCGCAATCCGGTCCGGTCTGAACCGCATAGGCCTTGTCCGGTACGGGGCTGTCGCTGGTGAGCGTGAATCCGGCCTGAATCGCTTCGCCGGAGCATCCCGCCCCGGGGATTCGACGCCAGCTGAGATCATCTCCGAGGTTGTTGAGCCGGGCCATCGGGGCCGTGAGTGAACTGGAGAGCAACGCCGTGCCTTCAGGCACTTCCTGCGCGGCATTCCACGTCGCGACGATCGTCGCGAGCGGGGCGGTGGGGTCGGCCTTCATGGCCGCATTCAAGGCTGCCGCCACGGCATCCACCTGAGCCGTCGCCAGCTCTTTTTGGACCATTTCACGTGCGAGCTGGTTCTGGGCTTCTTCGAGAGGGGTCGACTGGGGGGCAAGCTTTTCTTCCAGGCGAACGAGCCAGTAGCCCCGGTTCGTCTCGATGACTTCGGTGAGTCCGCCGACTTCCAGGGCGAATGCCGCCTCCGCGAGGGAGGGGCCGAAGGGGTAGCGGCTGAGAGCCTTCTGGGAGAGGGCGCGGGGGAAAAGGCCCGCATTGTCCCTGGAGGTCGTGTCCTCCGACTCCGTGGCCGCGAGGGTCGCCATGGGGTCGACGGCAGTGCCGGGGTCAGCAGCTGTGTTCAACTCGGTCTTCAGCGCGTTCATGGCGTCGCGTGCCCCGTCTCTCTGAGCCTGCATTTCAGACTTCAAGTTCGGGTCTGTCTCCACCTCAATCTGCGCGGGGAAGGGTCCGCTCTTGAAAATGCCCCGGAGCTGGACGCGCTCGGGGAGATTGAACTCGTCGGAGCGCTTCTCGTACTCGGCCTTCAACGCATCCTTCGCATTGGCGATTTTGTCGGCCACTGCCGTCTCAGTCACGACGAGGGTGGGCGCGATCGCGTCGGGACTGACCACGACATGCTCCAGGGTGACGCGTCGTTCCACGAGGTCCGAGTAGAAGTCGATCTCCGCGTTCGCGACGCCCACCTGAGTGGTCAGGAAGGCGATGAGCTTGTTCCGGAGGAGTTCCCGTCGGACAAATCCCTCGAAATGGGACTTGGAGGTCTTGAGACCGTATCGGATCACATTTTCGTATCGCTGAGCTGTGAATTCACCCTGCTCACGGGCCACCCACGTCACCACCGCATCCGAGAGTTCGGCGTCGGAGACCCGAAGTCCCATCTCAGAAGCCTTTGCGCTGGCGATCCAGCTTTCAATCATGTCGTCCACGACTTTCCGGGACTTCGACGGCGCCACGTTCTCCGGAGGGGGAGAGAACGATTGAACGGGTCCAAACGCGTCGCCTCCCGCGAGGGGATTTGCCGGAATGTCGGGGGCGGTCAGGCCCAGGCGCGCGAAACGCGAAGTCCGGTAGAGAACGCCTCCAAAGAGATCCGTGGGGTCTGCGGGGGCATTCGCGGAGAGCTGGAGCGCGAGTTCCAGATCCTGCTGGTCGATGGCATCGCCATTGACGTTGGCTGCGATCCAGCGGTCGCCTCCACTGCATCCGCTTCCACCGGTTCCCGGTCCACCCGTATTGAACGTGAATACGAATACCAGGATGATGATGGCGAACAGGAAGTAGATGATTCCCGACCGTGAGTTGTTTCGGAGCTCTTCGAGCATGGTTGTTTTCCGTCCTTCGGTATTTCCCGCAACCGCATGAAAATACTGGGTAAATATGCCTTTGGCGCGCCCTCTGACTCCAATCGGCGACCCATCCTATGCGAGGGGTGCGTTTCCGTCAAGGAGCCAGAAAGGGTGACCAACCGGCCCCTGCGCCCATGTGAATGGTGGTGTGCGCGCTGAGAATGATTCAACTCTTGCAGCGTTCGACCCGAGTTGTGCTATAAGGTTTCGCTCTGTCGATCCAGGGCCTGTGAGGTACGACAGCTCGACCGCGGATCCGCCGCGCAGTGGCCCGAAAGTGGTGGTCTTTCAACCATGCTCCTAGATTGGCTTCATAGGCTCTTCTCGAATGATCTGGCCATCGATCTCGGTACGGCCAACACGTTGATCTACGTCGAGGGTCCGGGAATCGTGGCGCATGAACCGTCGGTGGTGGCGGTGGAGACGGACGACCGGGGGACACGCCGTGTTCTCGCCGTGGGGAAGGACGCGAAGGAGATGCTGGGGAGGACCCCCGGCAAGATCCGTGCAGTGCGGCCCATGAAGGATGGCGTGATCGCGGATTTTGAGATCACGGAGGCCATGCTCCGTTACTTCATCGCGAAGGCCCATAACCGGCGAGTGCTGGTGCGTCCTCGGATCATCATCTGCGTACCCGTGGGAATCACCGACGTGCAAAAACGCGCGGTGCGGGAGTCCGCGGAGAGTGCGGGCGCGCGGGAGGTCCATCTCATCGAGGAGCCCATTGCTGCGGCCATTGGCGCAGGGATGCCGATCTCCGAACCCTCGGGCAACATGATCGTCGACATCGGGGGCGGGACCACCGAGATCGCGATCATTTCGCTCCGCGGCATTGTCTATTCGGATTCAGTGCGAGTGGGGGGCGACAAGATGGACGCCGCCATCATTCATCACATGAAGCGGAAGTTCAATCTGCTCATTGGGGAGCGCACTGCGGAGCAGGTAAAGTGCACGATTGGCACGGCTCATCAGCTGGATGAGGTGAAGACGATGGAAGTCAGGGGACGCGATCTCATCGCGGGAGTCCCCAAGACCATCACCGTCAACAGTGGCGAAATACGGGAAGCAATGACGGAGCCGATCAATGCGATCATCAGCGGGATTCGTCAGGCGCTTGAATCCACTCCGCCGGAACTCAGCGCAGACATTGTCGAGCGGGGGATTGTTCTCGCAGGTGGGGGCGCCCTTCTTCGGAACATCGACTTGCTCATTCGTTCGGAAACGGGTCTTCCCGTGATGATCTGTGACAAGCCGAAGGAAGCCGTGGTCAAGGGATCGGGCATGGTCTTGGCCGACATGCAGCGTCATCGGGGCGTGACTGTTTCCTAGCGGATCTTTCAGGGATCATCCAACGAGGTCGAGACGCGCATGTGGGATCTTCTCCAACGGCATCGGACGGCGCTCGTCTTGATCCTGGCGCTCGGCCTCCCTCTTGGGTCCATCTACCATCATGGACGAGAGCGCCCAGAACCCTCGGTGCTGGAGAGGGGTCTGATGAAGCTCACGGATCCCGTGCATCGGACCGCGCATGCAGTGTCGTCGGGTACCGCGGGATTTCTGGGTGAGTATGTCGCCCTGGTGGATCTCGCCCGAGAGAACGAGCG
>CAVOCR010000358.1:0-3581 GCA_963694245.1 Myxococcota bacterium | reverse complement strand
CGCCCCTGTGGTGACGCCCTCGCTGATTGCGCCCGCGCTCGTGATGCTGGCGATTCTGGGGCTCTCCGACAAGACCATTCTTCTCGCGTCACGGGCGGAGCATTACGGCTCCATGCTCGTGTGCTGTCTCTTTCCCGTGGACCTGATTCCAGGCGCCATGGTGGTGGCTCTTGGGCTCTGGTTGTGGGCCGGCGTGTCCAAGCTCAATGCCCATTTTCCCAGCGTGGTGGGGGTGATGGCATGCAACAGTCCCTGGATGCGCTGGAAGACGTTTCGCAAGGCGATGGTGAAGTCCTACCCTGAGGATCTTCGCCCGTCGGGCATGTCGCAAGCGATGGCATATGGGGGAACGGCGCTGGAGATGGGAATTCCGCTCCTGCTTCTCGTGGGCACAGGGGGCGATATAACGACCGCGGGACTGGTCCTCATGGTCGTCTTCCATGTCTATATCCTGAGCAATGTACCCATGGCCGTTCCGCTCGAGTGGAATGTCACGGTGGTGTACGGCGCCTTGTTCCTTTTCGGTCACCACGGGGGGATTTCAATCACGGACATTGAATCGCCCTGGCTCATGGCATTTCTTGGATTCGCGGTGGTGGGCATCCCGCTTCTGGGCAACTGGATGCCTTCACGGGTCTCGTTCTTGTTGTCGATGCGATACTACGCGGGGAACTGGCCGTTCGCTGTGTGGTTGTTTCGCGGAGACGCGGCGGAAAAGCTTCGGGAGCATCTCCCCATGGTCTCGGATCTGCCGGAAGTGCAGTTGGCCGATTTCTGCGACGAACGAGAAATTGCCGCGGCCATGAGCAAGGTGCCTGCTTTTCGCGGAATGCATCTCCACGGTCGTGCGCTGCATGACCTCATTCCCCTCGCCGTGGACGACGAGTCGGAGTACGTCACCTATGATGGGGAGATCGTCGCAGGGCTCGTGCTCGGATACAATTTTGGAGACGGTCACCTGCATGGTTCCAAACTGCTTGAGGCGGTCCAGGAACGATGCGGATTTTTACCGGGTGAAGTCCGACATGTGTACGTGGAGGCCCAGCCTCTCGGAATCGGGCGGCATCGGTGGGAAATCAGGGACGCCGCAGACGGCGTCTTGTCCGCGGGGAGCATCGAGGTGTCGACGCTTCTCGAGCGGCAGCCGTATCCTCCGGCTAGAGAGTCTTGAGGTATTCGAGAAGAGCCGTGCGTTCCTCGGACGTCAAGCCGTCGCCATAGAGATGACCTGAGTTCGATTGACTCCAGTAGGACGTGTCATAGATGTGCTTCCGGTCCGCAGCGGGTGCGTCGGCCTGCGGAATGCTCAGGGATTCGTGGGGCCACCCGAGCGCGTCTTCGTCAAAGTTTGTCGAGTCGTAATCCACCCGTTTCCAGACGTTGGGGCGCTGGCTGCTGTCGAGGAGTTGCCGGAGGGTGGGGATCGATCCGTTGTGCAGGAAGGGGGCTGTGGCCCAGATTCCGTCCAGGGGAGGGGGCATGTATCCCACGGCGCCCGTCTCCGGGTCGACGGGCTCCATGCGCGTGATTTCGCCATAGAAGGAGTCATTGTACCAGGACACGAGGTCGGGGGCGTGGACGACGCCCGCGTTGGCCACGACCGGGTCCGTGCCGATGTCTTCGAGGGGGATCAGGAGATTCGGATAGGTCTCCTGGGCCTCGTCGGCGCTGTAGGTGCCGTGACAGGCCGCGCAGTGCTTGGCGAAGATGGGGGCGCCTTCGGCGGCGAGGGCGTCGTCGATCGCGAAGGGATAGGCCGGCGCCTGGACCGTGCGGATGTAGGCCTGCATGTCCTTGAAGAGGGCGTCCACTTTCGCAGCCTCTTCGAGGGTGTCGACGCAGACGGAGCTCGCGAGCATCATCGTTCCCCGGTGATCTCCCTTCGCCATTCCGTTGTAAAAAAGGGCGTTTTTCTTGCTCGAGCGCCACCAGGGGGGAGGGTCCGACGTCACGAGAGGGTCGTCGATCACGCCTCCATCGACAGCGTAGACCGTCGGATCAGTCAAGGGCTCGTCACTCCAGGCGAGGGTGTTGACGTCATGATGAAGCATGAGGCGGACCGCGAGGATCTCGGCGGGATTGTGCCCGATCGTGCGCATTCGAATGTCCGGCGCAAGCACTGCGAAGCGCGCCGCGATTTTTTGAAACTCCGCGACTTCCCCGGGATTGAGGCCGAAGTTGAGGAGGAGGTCCTCGTCGAAATCAAAGGAAGAGGTGTCCGTGTCGTCGGAAGGACCGGTGAAATCGGCGGTGGCATTGCCGAGCCCGAGGACCATTTCCCCGTTGAAGAACCCCGCATGACATTGCAGGCAGTTGAGGTTGACGACGTCGACGCCATCGCTGGTCGTGAAGGCTGTGAGAATGTGGGGAAGGTCGGCGTTGTTGCCGCTGCGATCGGGGAGCGTCACGACCTCATTGGATCCCACGAGCATGTCCTTCGCGAGGAATCCGGCGAGGTCATGGTCCCAGAGCGCCCAGGGGAGCCCGCAGCTCATGAACCCCTCGTGCGTGAGGGCGTGCCAGCCTTTCTCGGCATCGCCCTCTTCAAAGGGTTCCGGGGGAAGATGAATGGCGTTGGCCCATGGAGTGTCGTCTTCCAGGTCCAAAGGGGCCTCATTGCAGCCCATGGCGATCAGAGAGAGCATCAGGCAGGGCAGGGTGATTCGCATGAGGGTTGGGAGCTGGCGTTTGAGCACGATGATCCTCCTGGACTGAACGCCCACACTAGAACATTCTCCGTGGTCGTCCACCCCTTCCGGGGGTCGGAAGCTCACAGGCCCGCCGTGGAAACGTCAGTCATTTTCGACATCTGTCCTCCGTGTGTGGCGGGAGCGGGGTCAGGCAGGTGCCAATGTTTCCGACCCGAGCACACGCGCTTCCAGTTCTTCGAGCCGTTCCTGTGCCCATGCCGTGGCGGTCTGCCACGAAGCCATGGGCGAGTCCGGAGAGAGCGCTCGTGCCTGGATCCAGTCCGAGTCGATCCGGCTGTGCTCTCCGAAGTGAACGGTCACCTTGTTTCCAGCGCGGGGACGACTGGAGCCAATGGGGAGGATGTCCTCCATGCCACGATGGTAGAAGGGGATCGCGATGGGCTCCGCTTCCACGAGGAGACGTCCGATGCCAATTTTGAAGGGAGTCCGGAGGCGCGCGTCGGCTTCACGCGTGCGTCCCCCTTCCGGAAAGATATGAACCCAATCCCCCGCCTTGAGGCGCTCAAGGAGGAAGTTGAACCCAGGCTGGTCGAGTCCCGCGCCCCGGATGATGGGAACGCATTTCCCACAACTGAACAACGCTCCCTTCAACGAGGTTCCGAAGAAGTTGTGATGATCCGCTGGAATCCACCGCACTTCGTCGTAGTGGGTCGCGCCGAGGTTGGAGATGAGCAGCGGGTCGTCGAAGAGGGACACGTGATTGGAAAAGGAGAGGACGCCGCGCCCCTGGTGGGTGAAGGCCTCCTCCCATCGTTCCCGATGGGTGAACTCGAGAGTGTTCAGGGTCTGCATGATGAATCGGGACATGCCGACGACAACGCGACACACGCCCGGCTTGTACCAGCGTTCCTCGGGGCTCCAGTGACGGAT
>CAVOCR010000357.1:0-3586 GCA_963694245.1 Myxococcota bacterium | reverse complement strand
TCGTGTGGTTTTTTGGAAGTCGAGAGAGGGGGGGGGATCCTCGACGTTTGGGCTGGGCTCATGTGGGGGCGTCTGCCTCGCCTTCTTCCAGGACCAGGGTGGCGAGCATCGGGAGGAGAGCCCTCCGACGAAGGTGGACGACCAGCTGCTCACTCGTCGCGAGGATGCCCTCCGCGACGTCGGACAATGGATTCGGTGTGTGCGGGGCGATCTGATCCCGGAACAAGGCCAGTTCAAATCGTGCGAGCGTTTGCAGGTGCTCGCGATAGTCCAGGAGCACGTTCAAGGGGAGGACATCTTCGGGGACTCCCTCCCGTCGGATGCGTCCGATGATCTGGAGGAGGGCAAGATCGTCGTGCTCGAAGAAGCGCTCACCCGATGAATCGGACTGGGGTGAGACGAATTCGTGGGTGATCATCCAGTCGAGGTCGTCGGCGCTCACCCCCATCTCCAGGACCTGCTCGCGCCGCATCTGTCCCGGAGGAGCGAGCTCGTTCAGCACGCGGGAGATCGCGTCCATCGTCGTCTGATCGGTGGGGCTGGACTGGGCTCCATCGAGGAGATCGCGGATCATCTTCAGAGGAAGAAATCGCGTTTTTTGCAGCTCTTTGATGGCTTGAATTCGCGGGATGATGGCGGGATCATACCATGCCATGTTCGGGCTCGTGCGTCGGGCCGGCGGTGGCAGGAGTCCTTCGCGGATATAATGTTTGATCGTGGGCGCGGGCACTCCGCTCAGCGTGGAGAGCCTGCTCATCTTGACGAGCCCCTGATCGCGGGGATGCACAGGGGGCTTCGTGGGCATGGCGGTCTCCTCGATCCCGCGAGCGAACGGGGCGTTTTTCAGAGTCGTTTGAGGTTGCACGCTGTGTTTCATTACTGCAAGTTGAACGTCGTGAATGCAGCATTGGGGTTCCGGGTCGGAGCGCTGGAATTCCAGAGAGGAGCACGAAGATGACGGATCCCTTCGTGGCGCCCAGCTGGCTCCAGGGCATGCACTCCCAGACTCTCTGGAGCTATCTCGTTCAGGGCGCTCCTTCCCCCTCTCTTCGTCGCGAGCGGGTGACCACGCCCGATGGGGATTTTGTCGATCTGGATTGGATGGATGGGCCTGCGGATGCCCCTCTCGTGATCGCGCTACACGGTCTCGAAGGATCCTCCAGCGGTCCCTACATGCGCCGACTGATGGGGCGCATCCAGGCGCGGGGATGGCGAGGAGTCGTGCTGCACTCGCGGGGGTGTTCGGGAGAGGACAACCGATTCGCGCAGGCTTACCACGCGGGCCATGTCGCCGACATTCGAGCGCTTCTCCCCACACTTGTGGGCGCGGGGTCGCCGGTGTTCATGGTGGGATATTCGCTCGGGGGCGCGCAGCTCATGCGTTTCCTGGGGGAGTTCCCCGACGAGGTTCCTGCCGGTGTGCGGGCTGCGTTCACGGTGTCCTCTCCGATGACTCTGGAGGTGGGCTCTGAATCCCTGAAACATGGGTTCAATCGCGCCTACACCCTGAAATTTCTATGGACGCTTCGTGCGAAGGCGGCGCTCAAGGCGCGGCTCTTTCCAGAGCATGCGGAATGCGCCCGGAGAGCGGGTCGCGCCTGGAGCCTGGAGGCCTTTGATGCGGCCTGGACGGCGCCGGTACATGGCTTCGATTCGGTCTCCGACTACTACGCACGCGCCGCAGCGGGTCCCTTCTTGCGGAATGTTCGTGTGCCTTCCCGTCTCCTGATGGCTCGGGACGACACCATCGTTCCGCCCGAGAGCCTTCGGGAGGAGCAGGTCGCCGGTGCTGCGGCCGTGGATGTGCTTTGGACCGAGGGAGGGGGGCATGTCGGATTCGTGTGCCAGGGACGCCCCCATTGGCTGGAGGACGAGATCCTCGGCTGGTTCGAGGCGCACGGGAACCCGCCTACTCGCTGACGACTCCGCAGGGCACCAGGGCTCGAAGCCGCCCTTCGATCAGCAGCGTTTCGGCCGCCATTCCATCCTCCAGCCCGGCAGCATACTGCGCCTCTGCTTCGGCGAAGATGACCTCCAGTTCGGGGGTCGGGGCCTGATATTCGGGACAGGCGGAGTGTGCTGACTTCAGGTTGAGGAAGAGTGTCTCCGCCTGACTCTCCCAGGCGGCACCGATTCCGGTATCTGGTTCACAGAGTTGAAGCGGATGTTCCCAGAGCGGAAGGTCCGGTGTCAGTCCTTGAGCGCTCAGCCAGTTGTTGAAAGCCTCCGCCACCGCGTGCATCCCGATGAGAAGCCCTTTTTCATGGCTCGCCGTCACCGGGGAGAGGGGAGAGTCACACACGCCATTCGCCTTCAGGTCCCAGAGGAGGGCGATGCGGTGTTGCTCGATGCCGAAGTTGGCACCCTTGTCGTATTGAAAGGCGAGGGTCCCCTCCTCATCCAGTGCGGCCAGTTCACCGGGGAGTGGGTGGTCGTTCAAGTGTTGCGTGAGGGAGGAATAGGCCTTGGCCTTCGCGAAGCCCGCGAGAAAGTCGCATGTCTTGGAGGGAGTGTCCTCCACGTTGTCGACCATCGCGACGAACGGACAGTCCTCGATGGGTTTGGACAGCCCCGAGAAATCCGCGGATGCAGGGGTCATCGAGGTCACATGGTCAGTCGAGAGTCCCTCGTCAGAGAGGACGGAGGCGAGGGATGTCGCGTAGAGGCCCTGGCCGACCGCCATTCCGGCGGCAAAGGCCTGGCGGGTCCGGGTCAGGTTCGCATCTTCCGGAGGACAGTCCCAGCAGGTGCCGCCACAGCCATCGGACGCAAAGCATTGTTTTCCAATGCACGTGGGGGCACATCCTCCGCATTCGCCGTCCGTGCATGCGACCCCTGAGGGGCAGTCTCCACAGGTGCCGGCGCAGAGGTCGTCTCCGCATTCGAGCCCCGCGCATTGCGGAGTGCAATCGACACAGGTTCCCAGTTCGCAGAGGGCCCCCGGTCCGCAGCTTCCACAGGTGCCGTTGCATCCATCGTCTCCACATTCAACCGTGGCACATTCGGGGGTGCAGGCCGCGCATGTTCCGGCTTCGCAGGCCGTTCCGGGAGCGCAGCCTCCGCAGGACCCCCCGCATTCATCGTCTCCGCAGAGCTTTCCGAGACAGTTCGGGATGCACTCGACGCATTGGCCGGCAACGCAGGACTCGTCGGAATCACAGTCCCCACAGGACCCTCCGCACCCGTCGTCCCCGCATGTCAGTCCCGTGCAGTTTGCGGTGCAGTCGGTGCATCCGCCGATGCCACATATGGAGTTCACGGGGCATTCTCCGCAAATGCCCCCGCATCCATCGGGTCCGCAGACCTTGCCAAAGCAGTCGGCTGTGCATTCTCCGCAGATGCCTGTGATGCAGACCTGGTTGCCGAGGCAGTCGCCGCAGGTTCCACCGCATCCGTCGGGTCCGCATTGGAGATTGGTGCACTGGGGAGCGCATTCAAATGCAGGCGATTCCGAGCAGGCAGGCATCAGAAGGAGCAGGGAGAAGAGGAGAGCAATGGGAGCGAGTGACTTCAACATGGTGCCCGTCATTGTACGAGAACGAGCCGCCGAGTCCACTCAGTCCGCTGTGACGATCAATTGGGGGCG
>CAVOCR010000356.1:0-3586 GCA_963694245.1 Myxococcota bacterium | reverse complement strand
GCCCCGATATCCGACATTGCGCGCTGAAGCTCATCCTGCATGACATGCCTTGACCCCCTCCGACCCCGAGTGCTATCCCCACGGGGGTTGTGGGGCTCGAATAGAGTACCGGAGGTCGAGGGGGTTTTGCCACCTCCACTCCGCACACTTTCTTGCTTCCGGACCCATCCAATGCGATTCCATGAACGGGATGGCCCGAAATGAGCGCGTTTGGCGGATGAGTGGTCTGTGGGGATTCAAGGGTCATCGCCCCGTAATGAGCAAAGCCCTGGGGAATGGCGGAGCCCACCACCGCATGTTCTTTTTCGGCGACAGGACAACATGACCATGCACGTCCACACCCAAGCCTCGTGTCTGACCCTCGCGATCGCACTCGTGATGGCTGTTCCCATCTCCGGTTGTGGCGGAAACGACATGCAACCGCCCCCCACCGATCCGGTCGCGGATTCTCCCGTCGAGGCGACACGCGCCGCTCCGGTCCCCGTCGACAAGCTCGCCGTGCTTCTCGCTAGACAACGGGCAGAGGACGCGACCATTCCCGCGACCACCGAACCCATCGAAGCCTTCCAGAAGGCAATCCAGAAGACCCCGGATTTCAAACGTCTCGCCACCGCCATCTACGGGGACCGTGAATACGCCCCGCTCTTCACGGAAAAGGGAGCCGCCAGTCCCCAGGTGGCAACGCTCGTCCGCATGTTCGAAGAGCTCCCAAGCCATGGGATCCCCCTGAAGCTCTTCCCTCTGTCCGCCATTCAAGAGGTCCGGGAAAAGGCGCTGAAGTCAGAAGCACTTCTCGCAGCGGAGCGGCCCACTGGAAAAGCAGCTCAGGCTCTTCTCCTCTTTCTTGAAGAGGGCCCCTCCGAACCTCCCCAGTCTGCTGAAGAACTGGCCCTCGAACTCCGGAGGGTGAAGCTGAACAACGACGCCGTCCCTGTCCTCGAGGCCCTCATCGCCTATCGGACCCTTCAGCGCCAGGAGGGGGAAGCCCATCAGAAATCACTTCGAGCGCTGGAACTGCACCTCTTTGAGGGGCTTGTCTGGTACATGTCCGAGTTCTGTTTCTCAAAAACCGCCCACCCCTTCCGGGCCATGCGCAATCCCGCCTCCGCACCTGCCGCATTCCACGACCGGATCCTTGAAAAATTCGCAACGATCGACAGGACTCAACTGGAGCAGAGCCTGCAGAACTGGTGGCCAAGAAACTCGCTCTACCAGCAGACCCGCGTAGGACTCGCACACTACACGCGCCTCGCGGAGGAGGTCACGCAGGTCAAGCTCTCACGCGACGTCCTGAAACAGGGGATGACGGCTGTCGGAGTCTCGAAGCTTCAAGAGCGACTTCAGCAGGAAGGCTATTACGCTGAGGAAATCACGGGATTTTTCGGAGAGCAGACGCACGCCTCCCTGGTATCGTATCAGCAATCCCATCAACTCGACCCTGATGGGGTGGTTGGCGGGGGCACCCTTCGCTCGCTGAACGTCCCATTCAAGCGGAGAGCCGCTCAAATCCGACTCTCATTGCAACGATGGCGTGAGAGCGATTCCCGCTGGCAGGCGGGCTTTTACATTCGGGTGAACATTCCGCAGTTCCGGGCTGAGTTCTGGGATGATCTGAACCTGGAACGGACGCATAACGTCGTGGTGGGATCGAATGCCTGGGAAGTGGACACGGAAAAACACATCGAGGGCAATCTCAATCGCACGATGATCTTCAGCGACGAGGTGGAAATCGTCGTTCTGAATCCGATCTGGCATGTGCCGAAGCGCATCAAGGACACCGAACTCGACGTGGCCCTCGCCGACGATCCCGACTATTATGAAGCCAATCATTTTTCCGTCACCATTCAGGACGACGGAACCGAGATGGTCAGTCAAGACTCGGGGCCGTGGAACGCCCTGGGACTCGCAAAGTTCCTCTTCCCGAACGACCACTCCATCTACATGCACGACACCCCGAAGAAGCATCTCTTCAAGAACACCATTCGGGCCTATTCCCACGGATGCATGCGCGTGGAGAACGCGGTTGAACTGGCCGAATACCTCCTGACCCGTGATGGCCGGCTCGACAGCCCGAAGTTCAAGCAGATGATGAAGGATCAACAAGAGCGGGGACTGAAACTCCGCACCAAGATCCCCATCCACGTCGAGTACAACACCGTCAGCGTGAATGACGCAGGACACATGATGTTCCTGCTCGACGTCTACAGCTACGACAAGGCGTTTTTCGCAGGGGAGGTTCCCATTGAGCTCGACCCCCAGAAGACGGGAAGTTGATGGAATCGGACGAGCCCGCGGCGAACAAGACGCCCTCTCCGATCCCTCCAGGCGAGATTGAAATCGTGATTGGAGAAGACGGATCCATCGTCTTCACGGATCTTCCCGGAGACCTGCTCGAAATTGCATTGGAACTGGATCCCGAAGCCGAACTCACCTGCCCTCTTCCGATTCAGGTGCCGGTGGAAAAAACGACCTCCTGAAAACGGGAAAGTCCCACCAGATCCACCACATCCTGTGCGAACACGGGCACCTCGACGACAGGGATGCGCGCTCCAAGACGCTCCCGGAGTCCTGCGATCTCCCGCGCATCTGATGAGGCCAGCACCCCATGGGCCCGAATCAGGGAACCCAGTCTTTCCCCCAATGCCCCGGTCCCATCCACATCCTGCATGGCCTGAGCAACCCGGTCCTCGAGGCTCGCGGATTTCTCATCCACATCCCCTGTAAACGAAGTGCGCACCCGATTGACGACCACTCCGCCCACGCGCATGGAGCGCTCTTCAAGACGCCGGACGAATTCCTGGCTCTCCAGGAGGGTCCGTCGATCCGGTGAACTCATGACCAGAAAGGCCACATCCTTCGAGCGAAGGAGAGAATGCACCTCCCGGGACCGCTCCGTGAACCCGGCTGTCATTCCGGAGAAGGACTGAAGGAATTCAATGATCTCCGCGAACACTCCCGCGCCCAGGAACTTCCCCACTCCCTTGAGAAGCATCGAGTCCTTCTTCAAAAGGCCCGCTCCCAGGCGTCCAAGGTGCCGGGACGACTCGCGCACGAGCTTGAATGACCCACTTCCAAAGAACTCGCTCATTCGTTCCGGAGCCGAAAGGAAATCAAACGCATGCTGACTGGGCGGGGTATCCAGAACCAGCAAATCGTAGCGGTCCTCGCTCCACAATGTGAAGAGCTGTTCCATCGCCATGTACTCGTGACTTCCCGCAGCGGATGTGGAGAGTCGCTGGTAATAGCGATTGGACAGAATGCGCTCCCGGGTTTCCGGATCCGGAGCATGCTCCGTGACCACCCGGTCAAAGATCCGACGGGTGTCGAGCATCATCGCCCACAGCTCCCCGCTCATCGGAACACCCGCGGCCTCCAGACGCTGGGGAGACACCTGGGTCTCATCGAGCGCGAGGGAGTCCATTCCGAGAGACTGGGCAAGGCGGCGAGCCGGGTCGACTGTCAACACGAGGACCTTCTTGCCCCGACTTGCTGCCGACAACGCGAGAGCAGCGGAAGAAGTCGTCTTGCCCACTCCTCCCGGCCCCACACACAGCACCACGCGGGTTCTTTCGAGAAGCTCCTCCAG
>CAVOCR010000355.1:0-3595 GCA_963694245.1 Myxococcota bacterium | reverse complement strand
ACCGAGTCGGTCAAGGGGCGCAGGCGACTCCCCCATCCAGCCGCGAGGACCATCCCTCGTGTCACGACCCCTCCGAAACGCGCTCGAACGCCTGCTCCCTGCGCCAGCGTCTCCCGAGCCACGCATAGTGGATGGCGAGCGCACTCAACACGAGCACAGTCATTCCAAAAGGAAGCCAGAGGAGCGTCACTTCGTTCCGAACCACGACGATGGAGTCGAGCCATTCGCGCCGCGCCGGAATCCGCTCCGACAAGGCGAAAAGCCAAAAAAGCAGAAGCCCCGTCGTCGACAACCACCAACCCCCACGCGACTGACCGGAAACACTGTAATGCGCCTTGATGTACAAGAGCAGGTTCACGAAGACGACGGCGTAGAAGCCCACGTGCATGTAGGCATCCCGAAAAGGCCCGAGAAAGACGATGGCGCTGCCCACCAGGGACGTCGCCACCTGCAATCCCAGAATTCCCATGAGAAATGGCGACTCGGTGGATTCAATGACAGAGCGCGCAGCCCGAACATGCGATGCCGCGTGATCCATGATCTCGCGAGCCTCATCCACGGCATCGGAGATTCTCGGGGTCCCCTCTCCGGACGCGTCCACCGACTGGTCGGCACTCTGCGAGTCCGAAGCGACGGCGCCGTCTTCATCCTGATTGTCCGGTGGGGTGGGGGACATGTCACTCATCGAATCGAGTCTTGGCCGGGACCCCGGTCATGTCAACTTCCTGTCGTCTTGACAAGGACCAGATACGGTCCCTATCGTCCGGCCCAGAAGAGGACGCTTGAGCGCTTCCCATCTCCGCGCCAGTAGCTCAGCTGGATAGAGCAGCGGCCTTCTAAGCCGCAGGTCACAGGTTCAAGTCCTGTCTGGCGTACCAAACAGTGGACTGTTCGGCCATTGAGGCTGTTGACAAGCCGAGAGTCAACTGGTAAATATCGCGACCTGGAACGCCAAGTGCGCCCAGAATGGTTTGAAATGGTGGGTGTAGCTCAGTTGGTAGAGCACTGGTTTGTGGTACCAGCCGTCGTGGGTTCAAGTCCCATCACCCACCCCATGGGTATTTGTGAAGAAGAAAGACATGCGCTCGTAGCTCAGCTGGATAGAGCGTCGGACTTCGAATCCGAAAGTCGCAGGTTCAAGTCCTGCCGGGCGTACTCGAAGAGGAGAGAGGTTGCTTCGTCTCTGAAAATGTTCAGAAACGAGCGACAACATGAGTTTGTGGGCCAGTAGCTCAATTGGCAGAGCATCGGACTCTTAATCCGCAGGTTGAAGGTTCGATTCCTTCCTGGCTCACCCCCGAAGCCCCCGATGGCAGCGACCATCGGGGGCTTCATCTCTTCGCGAAGCACAAGACACCCGTTTGAAACGCTGCGAGAGTGGCGGAACTGGTAGACGCACTGGATTTAGGTTCCAGCGACCGCGTGTCGTAGGGGTTCGACTCCCCTCTCTCGCACCCTCATCCGAACACTGTTCGGAAGTTTCGATTGGAGAACTGGTCATGAAATGGAATGTTGAAACCGTCTCGAACAGCAGCCGTCGAATCACCATCGACGTCCCCGTGGACACCGTGGAAAGCAAGCTTTCCGAGACCTGGCGAAAGGTCGGGAAACAGGTGACGGTGAAGGGGTTTCGCCCTGGAAAGGCACCGGTCGGAATGCTGAAGCGGCAATACAGCGACCGAGTGCATGCACAGGTCGAAGATGAACTCATCGACACCACCGTGGGCCGCGCCCTCCAGGAGGCGGATCTCGAACCCATCGCGAACTTCCAGGTGGAGCGTGGAACCGTCACACCGGGAGCGCCGTACCACTACACCGTCTCCTTCGAAGTCATGCCACTTCCCGAGAACGTGGACTACAAGAAGCTGAGCCTGAAGCGGACCCGCATCCTCATCGATGAAGACGAAATCACCACCCGCCTCGATTCCATGCGTGACGAGCAGGCGGAATTGGTACCGGTCGAAGACAAAGGCGCTGAAACCGACCACATCCTGACCATCGACTATCAGGGATACGTGAATGACGAGCCCGTGGAGGGTGCCCAGGGAACAGAGCAGGAGATTCAACTCGGCTCCTCTCACCTCCTCCCGGGATTCACCGAGGGCCTCCTCGGTGTGAAACCGGACGAGAAGCGGACGGTGAATCTCGAGACTCCGGCACCCCGAGGGACCGATCCGGACGCCGCGCAGCCCACGACCTTTGAGGTCACGGTTCACAAGATCATGGAGAAGGAACTCCCCGAACTCGACGATGAATTTGCCGTCGATCTCGGTCACGCCGACCTCGCCGCGTTGAAGGCGAGCATCCGGGGAGACCTCGAGGCCGATCAAAAACGCCACGCGGACCACGGTGTTCGAGAGCAGCTGATTCGACAGCTCATCGAAAAAAACAGCTTCGACGTGCCCGATCCCATGATCCAGTCCCGGGCCCGGGAGTTGATGTACAGCTTCCAGCAGCAGCTCACCCAGCAAGGCCTGAGCCTCGATGCGCTGGGATCGACCCCTGAGGAACAGATCAAGGGATTCACCCAACGGGCGGAGCTCGTCTGCAAGGAGCGGATCCTCGTCAGCGCGATCGCCGAACAAGCCGAAATCACGATTTCCGACGAGGATCTCGAAGCCCACGTCATGGAGATGGCAACCCGAATGGAAAGGGATGCGGACGAAATCCGGCCCCTTCTTCTCGAAGGTGCGGCGCGACCCCAGGTCATCGCACAGTTGCTCAGCGAGCAGATTTGCAGTTATGTCGAAGATGCGGCCGACGTTGAAATGGTCGATCCCGCGAGTCCAGAGGATGAAAACGAGGAGGCCCTCGAAGGGGCCGCCGAAGACAGCGCCGCGGATGAGGCGACACAGACGGAGGACGCCGAATGAGCTACTGGATCCCCACAGTCATCGAGCAGACCCACCGGGGCGAGCGCGAATGGAGCATCTTTTCCCGACTTCTCAAGGATCGAATCATCTTCCTGGGCTTCCCCATCGAGGATTCGCTCGCAAACGTGATCATCGCCCAACTTCTGTTTTTGGAGAGTGAAGAGCCTGAAAAGGACATCTCCATCTACATCAACTCACCCGGTGGATCCGTGACCGCAGGACTGGCGATCTACGACACCATGCAATACATCCGCTCTCCCATCACGACGCTTTGCGTGGGACAGGCCTCCAGCATGGCTGCGCTTCTCCTCGCCGCAGGAACCCCCGGACGTCGCTGTGCGCTCCCGCACTCCCGAATGCTTCTGCATCAGCCTCTCGGAGGCTTCAGTGGGCAGGCAACCGACATCGACATCCAGGCGAAGGAGATCCTCTACATCAAGGGCAAGATGACAGAGCTTCTTGCGAAGCACACGAATCACAAGCAGGACCGGATTCGAGAAGACACGGACCGCGACTACTACATGGGCGCTGAAGAAGCGAAAGACTACGGATTGATCGACCAGGTGATCACCCGGAAAGAATTGGAGATCGCAGTAGCGTGACCCATTGACGGGCGGAAACAAGCCATGTGGCGATCCCCGGAAGTTTCCGGCTCGTTTCCTGGCATTCCACTTCTGCCTGTGTTCGAATTTACAGGAGAGCATTCCTGGTGCTATTTTGTC
>CAVOCR010000354.1:0-3599 GCA_963694245.1 Myxococcota bacterium | reverse complement strand
GAGCCCGGATTCCTCCTCGGGAAGCAGTACGCGATCGCCAACAAGCTCATCTTCTCCAAGCTGAAGGCGGCTCTCGGTCTGGACCGGGGACGCATCCTGGTGAGTGGGGCCGCGCCGATTGCACGCGAGGTCCTCGAGTTCTTCGCGAGTCTCGACATCATCATCAACGAGGTCTACGGACAGTCCGAGGACAGCGGTCCGACGACGTTCAACCTGCCGGGGCGTACACGCTTCGGGACGGTGGGGCAGCGCATCGACGGGGTCGAGGTGGAGATCTCCACGGCAGACGAGAACAAGGGTGAAATCGTCGTGCGCGGAAGGAATGTCTTCCTCGGCTATTACAAGGATCCCGTGGCGACAGCCGATGCGCTCAAAGACGGCTGGCTCCAATCAGGCGATCTGGGCGCTTTTGATGCCGACGGATTTCTGACGATCACGGGGCGTTCGAAGGACATCCTGATCACCGCAGGTGGAAAGAACATCGCGCCGAAGAATCTCGAGTCGGCTCTCAAGAACAATGGCCTCGTGGCCGAGGCTGTCGTGGTGGGAGATCGCCGCAAGTACCTCACCGCGGTGGTCACGCTTGATCCCGATGCCGTCGACCGCTTCGCGGAGGCCAACGGCATGTCGGTGAGCGAAGTGAATGGATGCGATGAAGCCATCGCGAGCATTCAGGCGACCGTCGACGAGATGAACAGTCATCTCGCGCAGGTGGAGACGGTGAAGAAGTTCATCATCCTTCCCCGTGCGTTCGCGGAGGGACCCGACGGCGAGTTGACGCCGACGATGAAGGTCAAACGCGCGAAGGTCTACGAGCATTTCGCGGATGAAATCGAGGCCATGTACGCCGGCTAGATGTCAGCGTGACCCCACAGGCATCACGCCCAGCATTCGCATGACGAACGCGGTCATGTCCGTGGATTGCTCCACGGCCTTGCTCACGCGATCCGAACCGCCATGTCCGGAGTTCCGTTCAATACGCATCAGGATCGGAGCGTCGCCCCGGTGCGCGTCCCGCATGCGCGCCACGAACTTCCGGGCATGGAGTGGATCGACGCGGTCATCGTGGTCGGCAGCCAGCATCAGCAGGGCCGGGTAATCGGTTCCATCCACGATGCGGTGGTAGGGCGAATAGGCATGCAGTGTCTTGAACTCTTCGGGGTCCTCGGCGGACCCGTATTCCGAGATCCAGGTGCGCCCACTTCCAAAGAGGTGATACCGGACCATGTCGAGCAGGGGCACGGCACAGACGACCGCCTGGAAGAGGTCGGGTCGCTGGGTCATGGCGGCCCCGACCAGGAGTCCTCCATTCGAGCCTCCCATGATGGCGAGACGATCCGACTGGGTATGCCCCTGGGCGATCAGGTGTTCCGCGGCGGCAATGAAGTCATCGAAGACGTTCTGCTTGCGGGCGCCCATGCCGGCCTTGTGCCAGGCCTCCCCGTATTCCCCGCCGCCCCGTAGATTGGGTACGGCATAGCCACCCCCCGCCTCGAGCCAGGGCAGGATACGGGCGCTGAATCGGGGCAGCAATGAGATGTTGAATCCGCCATATCCGTACAGAAGGAAGGGAATGGGGCCCTCCGCCCGGGCTCCGCGTTTCGTCAACACGAACATGGACACCCGCGTTCCATCCCGAGAGGTGTACCACTCCTGCTTTGCCTCGATGTCATCGAGATCTGCGGGGACCGAGACCTTGAAGAGGGTCTGGGTCTCTCCCGTCTGGACGTCGAGTTGCACGACGAGTCCCGGGTTGGTGAAGGTCGTATAGGTGAAGAAGGCCTCCGGGTGCTCCGCCTGCCCCGAGAGCGACGAGACGGTGCCGATTCCGGGAAGGGGCACGGATCGTAGAGGGGGACCCTCGAGGGCATGGATGTGCAGCTGGCTTGTGGCGTTCTGAAGCATCTTGAGGACCAGGGTTCCACCCACGATCGCCATCTGCTCGCAGACCGCTTCCTGTTCGGGGACGATCTCCTGCCAGGAGGCGCGATCCCATGCGTTGGTGGAGGTGCGCATGACCCGGTAGCGCGGCGCCCCATCATCCGTGTGGATGTAGAAATGGTCGCCCTCTGCGATCACCTCATGATGGTGTTTCGCGCCCACGGCGAAGGGTTTCCAGGTCTTCGCTCCCCTCCGATCAAGGACATGGACGTCCGAGGCATTCCATCCGTGATGGATGTACGCAAACAACCACCGGCCATCGCGGGAGAGGGAGGGGATGAGGAACACTTCCGGGTTTCCGGTCGCCGGGTGGATGATGGGATCGTCGTCCGGATTCGTCCCGAGGGCATGAAATCGGATCTCCGAGTGGCCGGGCCGTTGATCGACCGCGATGCTGGGATCCGTGGGGAGCCACGTGTAGTAGAAGCCCGTCTCGTCGGGCAGCCAGACCGCATGGGCGTATTTGGCTCCCTCGATGCGCTCTCCCGGGAGGTCCTTGCCGGTGGCCACCGTGCGAACGTGCATGATCGCTTCGTCGGCGTTGTTCTCCTTCCGGTTGTAGGCGACGTACGTGCCCTCAGGCGACGGCACGACGGCTCCAATCGAGGTGGTCAGGTCGGCGCTGAGCAGGTGCGGATCAATGAGGACGTGCTCCGGACCGCCTTGATGGTGGCGCCAATGATGGATCCGCTTCTCGGCGCCGAGGGTCTTTCGGGAATAGAAATGCCGATCTCCGCGCCTGATGGGCGCCGACATCGAGGCGAAGTCGTAGAGCTCTGCATAGCGCTCGCGAAGGGTTTCCCTTCCGGCAAACTCATGAAGCCATGCCCGACCGTGCTTGTCCTCGAGGTTCATCCACTCCTGAACTTCCGGGGCCGCCTCGTCTTCCAACCAGCGGTGGGCATCGTAGACATCGACTCCGTGGATGCGATGCGTGTGGGATACGGTGTTCGTGGCACACCCCGTCAACATGAGGAGCGCAGTACAAGCAAGCAGCCGAATCATGGGAACCTCCAGGTGGACGGGAAATACCATGCTCTCGGCGTGCGCCTCAACCTCCGGTTGCGAGGAACGCCGCGCTTTGCGAGGATCCCACGCATGCAACTCGTCCATGTCGTCCTCGTGTTCGTTCTTGTCCTCCTCGTCGCTCCGGCGTCCGCGGAGGACGTCTTCTCCTGTCCCGAGGGGACCACCTCCCAGGTGAGTGAGCAAACCCAGGGAAGGCGGATGGAGTGCCTTCGACCCGACGGAGTGCGGCAGGGTCCCTTCCAGGAAGTGCACCCCGACGGCGGCTTGCGGCAGGTGGGCGCGTTTCATGACGGGCGGGAGTCGGGCCCCTGGCAGAAGTTTCATTTGAATGGGGGCATTCGGAACGAGGCTCATTTTCGGGGCGGCATTCTTCACGGTGTGATGCGGTCCTGGTACGAGGATGGAACGCTGAATGAGCTCGGTTTCGTGTGGAATGGGCAGCTCCACGGGAGGGCGCACGGCTATCACAAGAACGGGCAGGTCGGCGAAACGGGCTGGTATCTTTCGGACCTGCGTGAAGGCCTCTGGGTGTCCTACGCGATGGATGGAACGCGGCTGCTCGCAGAGGAGCATCGCAGGGGAGAGCTCGAGGGGATGCATACGTCATGGACCCCTCAGGGAGTGCTCAA
>CAVOCR010000353.1:0-3600 GCA_963694245.1 Myxococcota bacterium | reverse complement strand
TCGCGCGCGCGAGGCTGACTCGTCTCTTCATGCCTCCCGAGAGTTCCCGGGGAGTCTGGTCCACAGCATGAGCAAGACCGACCTGGCTCAATCGGGCGGCGACGCGGGAAGCGATTTCCTCAGGCGCCACCGGGACCTCCTGCTGTTCAAGAGGAAACCCCACGTTTTCGCCCACCGTCATGAAATCAAAGAGAGCAAAGTTCTGAAACAACATCCCGCACTGGGAGCGCATCCGGGCCATTTCCAATGGCGTCAATTCGGAGAGATCTCGTCCCCCCACGACCACCCGACCCGAATCGGGCGTCAACAGACCGCTGAGCAGCTTCATCAACACACTCTTCCCGGCACCGCCGGGTCCCACGATCCCGAGAGTCCGGCCCTCCTGCACCTCAATGGACACGTCACGGAGAACTGGAGTTCCCTCGAAAGCAATCGCGACCTGCTCCAGACGGATCACGGCATCTCCTTCTTTCGAGTTCGGGTCCGTGGATCCATGCCTGTCTCCAGAAGAAGGGATGCATGCCGATTGAAACGAGACTCAGGACGCTCCAGCGCAAGACGCTCGAGCGCTTCTTCAGCCCCGCGGAGACTCCCCCTTCCCAGGCGGACCACCGCGAGTTCATAGAGGGCATCATCAAAGCGACTGCTGAAGCTGTATTCCCGAACGAAATGCTCCAAAGCAAGCTCTGCCAGAGCCAGCTGGCCCAGATCGTAATGCAGCACCTGGGCAATACGCCATTGAGAGCGATGATAATAGGCCGTTTCCGACACGCCTCCCAGCAATCCCTTGCGCCGATGAGACAGGAGCGCTCGAAGGGCGTCCAACTCCTCGGGATAACGTTCGAGACGATGCAGCACCTCAGAGCGCGCATAGACCGCGTCGTCCCAGAGAGCTGAATCGGGAAACCATTGTTCCAGATCCGCCAATCTGAGCACAGCGCGCTCCCAATCCCTCCGCGTCTCCGAATTCATGAGCAGGCGACTCTCCTCAAACACAAGGAACTTGGCGAGCGCGGTCTTCCGATGCAGACGAAAACGCTTCGCAAGAAAGGAGGGCAACCGCTGCTTCCCGTCATCCGTCCCCATCATCACCGCGATGACGTGATCAAGAGCCCGTTTTCCCGCCCGGGTGTCCGGAAATCCATCGAGAAGTCGGATCATGGCCTGGGATCCCCTGGATTTCATCCCCGGCTGATCTGCCATCCAGCGGGCCACCCGCAAATAGGCATGTGCCGCCGACTCCCGACTCGGAGCTTCTCTGGCAGCATGAAACCAGGCCTCCATGGCACGTCGTGAGTGTCCCATCGACGCCAGGCAATCTCCGCGACGGATCCGCACTTCGTGACGATCCCGGGAGTTGCCCGCGGTCGACTCCAATGTCTGAAGATTCTCCAGGGCCGATGCGTAATCTCCATGGACATGGGCTCTCTCCACCGTCAACCAGCGCTCGCTCCATGCTTCTTGCTGCACGCTCGGAGCGCACGCCATGAAGGCACCGCTGACCACGAAAAGAAGAGCCCCACATCGCAGAAGGACATTCATGCGCCCTCCCCCACTTCTGGGAAGATCGCCTGGATGAGCGCTGCATGAATCCGGCCGTTGGTGGCGATCATCTCGCCCCCATCGAGCCGCACTCTGCCGCCGGAGAAACCACTCGTCCGCCCACCGGCCTCCTCGACAATCAGCACCCCTGCCGCGACGTCCCATGGATTGAGACTCTGCTCCCAGAACCCATCGACCCGCCCACAGGCCACGGCGCAGAGGTCCAACGCCGCGGCTCCCACACGACGAAACCCCTGAACCTCCTGAAGCGCCCTTCCGAGGCGCTCCAGAAGCGTGTCGAGGATGGCGCGGCGGTGGTAGGGAAATCCACTCGCGACCAGACTCGCGTTGAGTTCGTCGGTGGTGGAGACCTGAATGGGGACCCCGTTCAAGGTGGCCCCCTCCCCCCGAACCGCTTCAAAACACTCGTCTTGTGCTGGATTGAATACGGTTCCAAACACCAGTTCACCCGCTCGTTCCAGCCCAACCGAGACCGCAAAATACGGGAATGAATGGACGAAGTTCGTGGTCCCATCGAGAGGATCGATGATCCAACGGAACTCCGCGCCCGACTCCCGGCCGGCCTCCATCTCCTCCTCCGCGAGCATGGAGTCCATCGGGAACTCTGCGAGAATGCCCGTGACAAGCAGCTGCTGAGCCGCCTCATCCGCAACCGATACGAGATCCACGGGCCCCTTCTGTCTGTATCCCTCCAGCGAACCGAAGTGGTCCATGAGAAGTTCGCCAGCCTCCCGAGTCAGCGCACGGGCTCGTTCAATGCGCTCGGCGCACCCGGGGCTTCGGGAGCCATTTTCTGTGGAGGAGTCCGTCATCGGGCTGAGTATAGGGAACCCGAGAGGGGACGCAAAGAGCGCGACGCATGGAAATCAACTACTGCACGCTGGAGGCCGTTCTCTTCTGACACCGATGGGCCGGCTCATCTCCCAGCGACACGCAGCGGGCCAGGAGTCTTTGCGCCTCCGCGAGGGCGGTCGCGGTCCCCACCGCTTCTCGCGCGAGAGCGCGAGCGTACAGGGAACGGGGGCTCTCCTCCGTGCGAAGAGAAAGCGCGGTCTCGACGCGGAAAGCGTCTTCCAACCGCCCCTCGCGCACCAGAGTCATCAGCACATCGGTCAGAAACTCCTGATCCGATGCCTCCAACAAGCGCGGAATCAGAGAAGAGCGAAATGAGGGGGGGGCTGTGGAATACCGGGTGTGCTGAACAAAGAGTTCCTCCGCTCGGGAGAGGCCCATGGGATGACGCGCGAGCCATTTTCCGAGGAATCCCGGAGAATCTGCGGACACGACATGGCGTTGATCCCGCGCTCGAATGGCTCCCGCCTCCCCCGAAAGAAAAAGACGTCTGGGCGCCATGAACTCCAGCACTGGCTGTCCGTCTCGGTTGAGCATCCCCTCTCCCCCAATCGATTTCGTGGCGACGGGCCCCAATGACTCCAGACTCAGCAGCCCCTCCATCCCCGCAAGCCCGACTCTCTTCACATCCCTCGCGATGGCCTCCTCTCTCAATCTCTGGGCCATGCTCTCCAGATCCGGTTCGAGAGGCTCCATCGAAGCCAGAAGGATCAAGTCGGTGGGAAAGAGTTGAAACACGCTCACGTGAGGAAACACGGTCCCCAGCGTTCGAATCACAAGTGCAACGGTCTCATCGTCCATTTCATAGAGATGGAACCACTGGGCGAGCAGGCCGCCAGGACGAAGCCTTTCCCGCATCCGCTCAAAGAGTTCCACCGTGAACAGCCCCGCATTGCCTGCCACCCAGGGATTCGAGGGTTCACTGATGATCACATCGAAACGAGGACCCACACGGTCGAGATGATTCCGAGCGTCCTCCACATGCAGCCGCAACCGCTCGGAATCCAACGGGACAGCATGGACATGACTGAAATGATCCGCTGCGCGGGTCACGCTCTCGGAAAGCTCCACCACATCCACGACGACCGGATGCAACAACGCAGAAGCGGCCGTCACCCCACTTCCCAGCCCCACCACAAGAGCGCGCTCTGGAGACGGATGAAGGAGAAGGGGCAGATGCGCGCT
>CAVOCR010000352.1:0-3605 GCA_963694245.1 Myxococcota bacterium | reverse complement strand
AGTCCAGAACCCCCTGCCCTGCATCGGGGCCCTGTCCTGCACCGAGCAACCAGAGAAATGCCTCCGGTACCTCGCGAGGAGCGCGGATGTCGTCGTTGGGAACGCTCCCCACCAGCTGAATGGCCCGCTCCAGCGTCACAGCGCCTCCCGCGTTCGCGAGGACCTCACGACACCGTTGAAGGAGCTGTGTCCGCGATTCAGCGGCCATCTCCGCCAACGCTTCAGAAGCCGAAAGGAGATCCACGTTCGCCCGAAGTGCGATCTCGACAAGACCGTCCCGGCTGGCCTGAGCCCTGCCCCCACTCCGGATCTCGGTGGAGAGTTCCCGAAGCCGTCGTGCCTCATCCCATCCACAGCGTTTGCGATGAAACGCACCCTGGACATCCCCCGTCGCGGACTGACTCCCCCAGCTCACCCAGATCTCCATGGGCCCCACACCCGCAATGGAGTGCACGGGCACATGACCAAGGATCCGGAGTTGATCCGGATTGACGTCCAGACCGGGAAAGACCTCGAGACCTGGCCCTCCGGACGATGTGTTCGTGTCGCCTGCATTCTCCATGTCACTCATCCCGATTCTCCTCGCGTCGCATCATACGTGGATCGCGTAGCCCAGCTTCTCTCCGACGATCTTTTGAAAGGTGGCGTACAGCTCATCCCCTTTGCGAAGGCCAATCCACTTCTCCTGCTCTGCATTCCATCCAAAATGCCAGCCTTGTGCGCCCCCGGCGAGCCATATCTGGTGTGCAGCCGCCTGGGTGTTCACGACGAATCGCGCGCCGTCGGCAAACGACACGTAAATCACTCCGCCATGCACATCGAGCTCCGCCTCATCAGGGTCCAGTTGATCGATGGCCACCTCGAGGCGCTGAAACACCTCGGAGGAGCGACGATTGAATTCGGAGCGTTCCATGGTACCCGTCCGTGCACTCGGGGGTTGCGGCGAATGCCGCGCAAAGGTATCAAAACCAGGAGCCAGCGCAAGGAAGCATCCACAAAGGATGGAGGAGCGGCGTGGCCATGGGAGAGAGGCAACATGACGACAGTCACCGCATTCAAAAGCCGCCGAAAGGCACTCGCCGATCAGCTGGGAGGAGGGAGCGTCCTCCTCATGGGCCATACGCTCCTCCCGCGAAACTATCTCGCCAACCCGATGCCATTCCGACAGGACTCGACGTTCCTCTATTTCACCGGCATCCGCATCCCCGACGCGGTCTGCCTCATCTCGCCCGCGGGAATGAGCACACTCTTCCTTCCCGCCCCGGATCCTTCAGATGAGATCTGGCACGGAAGGAAGCCGCCGATGGAATTCGTGGCGCGGAGAGCAGGGATCGAGGGAGTGACCACCCTGGACCAGCTTCCGAACGCGTTGAGCGACCACAAGCGCCAGAAGACGGTCATTCACGCCCTCCCCGTCGCCGACCCGGTCTCCAACCAACGCCTGAACGCACTTCTCGGTGGCGAACTGGATCCCCGCGTTCCGACGTCCGGTTCCGAAGCGCTCCTGGAAGCGGTCATTGCCATGCGTCTTGTCCGCGACCCCGATGAGATCGTGGCCATGCGCCGGGCTGCCGAAGTCACCGCTTCCGCCCATCGCCTCGCGATGTCCGCCACCCATCCGGGCGTATCTGAAGACGCCATCCACGCCTTGATCGAAGCGACCTTCAAGGCCAATGGAATGACCTCTGCCTATCCCCCCATCGTGACCATCGAGGGAGAGGTGCTCCACGGCCACGCGGCCGGACGAGAGCTTCGCGAAGGCCAGCTTCTCCTCGTGGACGCTGGCGCCGAGACACCCGAGGGCTATGCCTGTGACGTCACACGCACATGGCCTGTGAACGGCACGTTCGGCCAGAAGCAGGCAGACCTTTATCGAGCCGTGCTGGAGGCACAAAAAGCCGCGATCGCTCAATGCACGGTGGGCAGATCGTTTCGAGACGTCCACCACGCCGCAGCTCTGAAGCTCACTCAGATCCTGGTCGACATGACCTTGCTGAAGGGAGATCCCGAAGAACTGGTCGCGCTGGGCGCCCATGCCGTCTTCTTTCCCCATGGCGTGGGACACCTGATTGGACTCGACGTCCATGACCTTGAACTCTACGGCGACCACGCGGGCTACTCCGCGGAGTCCCAGCGATCCGATCAATTCGGCCTCTCGTATCTGCGATTGGATCGACCCCTGCTGGAAGGCATGGTCGTGACCGTGGAGCCGGGGTTCTACATCATCCCCTCCTTGCTCCGAAGCCAGGAGATGCGGGATCGCTTCGATGATCACGTGAACTGGGAAGAGGCTCACCGCCTCGCTCCCTTTGGTGGCATTCGCATTGAAGACGACGTCTGGATCACCGCGGATGGCCCCGAGATCTTGACCGACACGATCCCCCGCACTGTCGCCGAGGTTCAGGCGGCCGTCGGATCCGGGGCGACCCCGGCCGAACGCCTCAGTGCATGACCGCCGCTTCCGCTGGGGCCACGGCAAGCGGCGCATGTTCGATACGAATCAGGGGGACTGCCTCGTCCGCGATCACCGGAGCATAGGGCCCATCATCCACGACATAGCCATGGCGCAGCACGTTCATCGCCGCCGCGATGCGCTCACGAGCTCCGCGGGAGTCACCCGCGGCGGGGAGGGAAACCTCCACGAGAGCATTGGCATAGCGTGCCATCCATTCGAGTGGCATGTCGGCCGCTCCCGGCATGGCGGAAAAGGTCTCCTGCAGCGCGCCGAGCTGCTTCCCCATTCCAATCCGTACAAGCTCCCGCGGCTCCACACCCAACGCGATCAGGTCCGCCGAGAGGAGACGATTGCTCCAGACCTCCAGCGTGATGATCTTCACCTGAAATCCCCACAGTGAAATCTTCTCCCGCAAGCTCATCGACTGCATCAGCGCCGGTAGATACTTCACACCAAGCGCCACATGCCGGGATTCATCTCGTTCATAATACGGAAGAAGATCGGTCAACACGGGCTCCACATCCATCTTCTTCACCACGTGAAAAAGAGCCAGGGCGATGGGCTCAATCATCAGCTGCATCCCCAGCAGCTTTTGCGCAAGACAGCGGGTATGCATCACATTGCCGAGGACGCTTTCTGTCGACCGATCCAGCCTCTCGGGCATGGATCCAAGCGCCTCCAGATAATCATGCATCACATAGAAATGACGGGCCTCGTCGAACGCTTGACTGGTGGCGGCCATCTTGGCTTCCAGAGGCACCAGCTCCGCGGCAAGCTGCGCGCTGATCTTCCACGCCGCGAGCTCTCCCCACATGATCGTGGCAAACACCCGGCCCAGCGCCTGACGTGCCCCCTCCGGCAACGTCGGCTTTCCGTGCTTCTTGATCAAACTTGCCAGCACCTTCTTGCCATCCCAGGACTGGGAGTGACCTCGATGATAGATCTTCTCCAGGATGCGGGCGTTTCGGGCCTCAAGACCAAATCGCTCCCGATCAAACATCTCGTACGGGATCGCTGTCCGTCCTGAACTCATGAAGTCCTCCCAATGACGTTGACTGTCGCTGCATCCATTCGAAGAGACCGCTCGAGCAGCTGTGCGTGATCTCGAAATGCCTGTCTCACCCGCGCCCTGTCCTCGGAAGTCTGGGTC
>CAVOCR010000351.1:0-3606 GCA_963694245.1 Myxococcota bacterium | reverse complement strand
TCTCAACGTCCGGGAAGATCGGCTTTTCTCAATGAGAACTGCCTGCCTTCCTGAGGTTTTTGGACCGTCCGCGCTGCTCTCCACCCGAAGGCGGGGACCCTCGCGACGAGGTCCGGGCCGGAGTCGCTGGTCATTGCCAACGCCTCTCGAACATTTATAAAGCAGGCCCCGTGCCAACCCGGAAATAAATAGAATAAAACCCGCATATCATTGAAATCAAACAATTAAATAACGTCTCCGAAAATCTCCCGAGGGGGCCGCGTCTGTACAACTCCGCTACAGAACAACTCAACAACCAGTGGACAATCCCAGACAAGTCACTGTTTTAACTACATAACAACCGGATCGTTCATGATGTGGACACTGTACATTTAATGTACAGCGTGTCTTTTGCCGGAACAAAGACAGGCGGGGCCAGAACGTGTCTCAGACCGTCCCCCGGATTCCCCTTCTCCTGCCCAGCAGGCCGTTTAGAGTCGCGCGCACGTGAGGCATGAGTGCGGAAGAGGACCCTGGAACGACAGGGAAACTGGATCTCAAGAGAGCACCCTGGGTTGTCAGCAGTCTCCGAACGGAGTAATGCTCAGAACATACGCACAGGCATCTGCAAGCAGATGAAGAGGAAGCCGCGTGGACAACATTCAGGCCAGCATTGACGCCATCGAAGAAGAACTGGAGCGAATCGGCGTATTGGTCGAGAACGATGAGCTTCAGGGCGATACCCGAGAACAGGTCCTCGATGGTCTTCTCTCTCTTCGGGCCAGTCTCGAGGAAGCCCCGGCGGAGCTCTCCGAAGAACTCGAAGAGGACCTCGACACGGCCCTGGACGATATCGACACCACGCTTGATGAACTCGAACTCTTCGACACCCTGGTGGACCCCGAACTGAACGACCTGCTCAGTCTCGATGTCGACGCGGCCATCTCACGGCCAGTCGGAATGGCCATGCGCGCGCGAGTTCAGGAATTCATCGAAGAATCACTTCCCGCACGAGAAGCCCTGCGAGCCTTCGAAGACATTGTCGACCCCGAATTCGAGGATGCAGAAGAGGAGACTCTGGTTGAAGCGGAGACCATTGCCCTGGATCATCTCCTGCATGATTGGAGATGGTCCGAAGGCAACGGGGTGATCGCCCGATTCCGTGAAGAGAACCCGGACCTCGACGAGCAGGAGGAGACGGCACTCACGGTCCTGGAGATGAGCCATTTCGACGTGTTCCGAGTGGACGACGTGGACACGGAACGCTCCACGGTTCACCTCGAGCGCATCGCCGACAACGCGACCATCCATGTGGAACTCGACGAGGACCTCGACGATGTGATGCAGCCAGGTGATGCACTGATCGCCCGCATCTACATGTGGGGAGACGGCGCGCAGCTCGGGGCGTGCCTTCCCATCGAAGAGTCCTCCGTGGACTTTCTCGAAGAATGGGTGGAAGAACTCTCGAACGATGAACACCCGCCCCCGACTCCCACCAGCCGCAACGGCCTGTTCAAAGCCTGGGGTCACCTGATCTGCGTGGAGATTCTCTTCCCTGAAAGCGAAGACGACTGAACACGTCGAACGCCTCCTGCCCCCTCAAGACATCACGTTCTCCAGCAGATCCTGGGCACAGCGGTCCACTCCGTAGCGCTGAAGTACAGCCGCCGAGGCATCCAGAGCCGCTCGCGAACTCCGCTTGAGGCTCCGCTGCACATCCCCAATCGCCTCCGCGAGCGCCGGAGGATTGTTGGAGGGTACCAGGCGCCCAGCCCCCACGTCCTCAAACACCTCTGGAGCGATTCCGACGGGCGTGGAGATCACGGGCAGCCCGCTCGCCATCGCCTCGAGGAGAGCGATCCCCTGTGATTCCCAATGAGACGTCTGAACAAAGAGCGAGGCGTTCCGATGAAACTCGGGAAGCTGTGCGTGCTCGACGAAACCGACAATCTCGACCCGATCCGCCACCCCCCATTGATTCGCCAATCGCAGCAGTCGCTCTTCCTCCACACCCGCGCCGATGATGCGAAGGCAGATGGCCCGCTCACGCAGCAACGCAACGGCCGCAACGAGAGTCTGCAAGCCTTTCACGGGAAGAACCCCCGCAACCGCGATCACCTGTAAAGGCCCGGACTCCGTACGTTCCTCCCGGGCCGCGGAGACGGGTTGGAAACGCTCGTCACGAATGCCGAATGGGCTCATCCGCACCTTGTCGAGTGGAATCCCGCCGACAAGGCTGACCATCGCCTGCTGAGCTCGACTCCCCACGAGGATCCGATGCGCTTTCTGCATCACGCTGTCGACGATTCGACGCCGCGTCCAGTCTCGTGAATCCCCATAGGGAATGTCTGGACGACGTACCAGTTCACCGCCGGAGACATGCACGCTGGAAGGAACTCGCAGGGTGCGTGCTGCATGAATCGCAACGAAACCGGATTCAGTGGCCCCGATTCCAAGGACGCTGTCGCACCCCATCTCCCGGCCCATCCGGACCGCCTGACGAACAGCCCTCCAGATCAGGAACCAGCGGCGAGTCCAACGCGCCTCGGGAGGCACACCGCAGCTGTGAACAACAAGATTGCGCCATGGATAGGAGCCGCCAGGAGTCGGATGGAACAAGGAGAGAACCCGTACATCCGCGATCTGCGCGAGAGCGGCGACGGTTTCGGAGACGGCTGGAACAAAGAGGGGATCGTCGACGCCGGGAAATCCCGGGACCACCACCAGCACTCTCCGTCGCTCGATGTCCACGTCTGAACCCAATCGACCCTCCGAGGGCCCTGTTGTCGCACGACACTCGTATTGTTGCAACGCCGCCTGGCGCATCCTGGAGGCATCTGCTTCCAGTACACGATGACCGCTGGTACCCTCCAGACACTCATGAACACGCCCTCCCCGGCGGAACTCCTCCGCATCCTGTCCCTGCTCGTCTCCCTGACTCTGATCCAGTGCGCCTCGGATGCGCCCAGCGACGACGACGCCAGCGACGTCATGGGAGACGCAAAGGACAGTTCTCTCGACACCCAGCGCTCTCCGGAGGACACGGGTCCCCCCCCCGAATGCGTGTCCCACATGGACTGCGGGCTTCTGTTCTGTGACCCCACGGGAGGCGAGTGTGTCGAGTGCCTGGTTCACGCCCATTGCCCAGAGGACGCAGCCGCGTGTCACGCAGGGATCTGCGACGTTCCCAGTTCCTGTTCCACGGACGAACCCGCGTGCGGCGAGGGCATCTGTCTGACGGAGAAGGGCTTCTGCGTGGATTGCCTCGAGGATGACGATTGCGGCGAAGACCTCGTCTGTTCGGCGACCATCTGCAAATCGCCGCCGCCATCGTGTGAGACGACATCGGATTGCACCGCGTACGCCATGCTCTGCGATGACGTTCAAGGGCTGTGTGTCGATTGCCTGGATTCGGAGGACTGCAGCGAAGCGACCTTCTGCGATCCGTCAGGCCTCTGCACCCCGGACATCTGTCCCGCAGGAGCAGTGCAGCTCGAATGCGTCGGACAGGACCTCCACGTCTGCTCCGAGGAGGGGTCACATTGGGCGCTCATTGCCTGTCCGGAGGGAGAAGCCTGCCAAAAGGGGTCTCCCGGTCTGGGCGAGACCGCGTGTGCTCCCATCGTC
>CAVOCR010000350.1:0-3611 GCA_963694245.1 Myxococcota bacterium | reverse complement strand
CGATGGTTGCAAGCGCCGGGGTCCCCCGACCCCAGTTCAGGGTCCGGTGGAAGCGGCGATCGGGGGTCATTTGTCCCCATGTGCGGGCGGGAGGCTCTCGAGAGCCTGGAGTGCATGCGCGTGAAATGGCATGGAATGCTCCCAGAGGAGGCGGTGGCGAGCCGTGAGCCATCCTCGAGTCTCCAGTTCTCGCCTCCGTTCGGGATCCTCAATCAAGGCGTGGATGGCGTCGGCGAACGCTTCAGCAGTCCCTTGTGCCAGAACACCGGAGAGTCCGTCCTGAAGCAATTCGCGATGGGCGGGAATGTCGTTTGCGATGACCGCACGCCCGTGGGCGAGGGCTTCTGCGGCAGCGAGGCCGAAGGTTTCGCATCGACTTGGAAGCAGGACGAGGGTCGCCTCGTGGAACGCCGACGACAGGCCTTCCCCCGAGAGCCATCCTCGCATCTCCACCTGGGGGCCCATCGCCTCCAGTTTCGCACGCCATTTCCGTTCACTCCGCGCATTTCCGGGGACACCTCCAGCGAGGACGAAGATCGCCGCGGGATGGCGGGCGAGGACCCGAGGGATGATCTCGAGAAGAACGTCGGTGCCCTTCAGATCCCCAAGACGTCCAGGCACGAGGATGCGGGGGGGAGTTTGAGTGCCTGGCTGCGCATGGGCCGTGGGCAGCGTCGTGATTCCAAGGGGTGTGTGCCAATACTTGCCCTGGGAGGTGCTCCAGGGATGCTCGAGCGCTTGTTTCACGGCTTCCGTCGGGCAGAGCACGAGCTGAGCGTCGTGAATCGCCTTCCGGTGCGCCCGTCCACTCGCCGTCGGTTCCTGGAGGTTGCGGAGTGAGTCCTGCCAGGGGTGCATCACGTGCACGAAGAGTCCGGTGTTCGCGTCGAGCTCTTCCGCGAGGGTGGCGGAGAACTCCCAGAGAAGGGGGTCGTGGCAGAGAATCAGGTCGGGCTGAAAGGCGTGGACGTGGTCGGTGGCGCCTTCGAGATGGGTCACCGATGACACGGAGAGGACCTCCAGTGGGCCGTCCGTGCGAATCGCCGCAGGGGTGCTGTTGGCAGACTTCTTGAAAGGTCGCCAATCCTCGAACGACACGACCGTTCCCGGGTGGCCCATCTGATGGTAGGCGTTTGCCAGGCCCTCGACGGCGATGGATACACCGCCCCGGACGTGCGGGGGATAGTCCCGTGTGATGTGTGCGATGCGCATCAGGGCAATCCTTCAAACGCGGAAGAGGCCGTGGCACCTGGGAAGGACTGTCCTCCCGCGACAATGTACCATTCCTCTTCGAGGAGCGGGCGCATGGCGCCGGCACCCAGGAAATCCTCCACCTCGCGTCTTCCGAGTTGAGAGGCATGCGCCTGAATGGCCGCTCTTTTTCGGCGGTGCACGTGGGTGAGTGGCAAGATCCAGTTCACCAGTTCACGCGCCACTCCAAGCGCGGCGATCTCGACCGTGGAGTCGGGTGCATGGGTGAGCATTCGCCCATGGAATTTCCGAAAATGGTCGGTGGGGAACGCGGTGTGCAGCAGGCGACGATGCTCCACTCCCGGGAGCGCGTCGAAGGCATTGTGAACGCGCTCCGTGAGGTGCACATGGTCCTGATGTCCGTAGGCGCCATCGGGCCCGAAGGTGACGACGACATCGGGGTCCACCGTGCGCAGCGTCGCGATGAGCATGTCGTCCAGACCCTTCGCGGAGGCGAGTGAACCATCTGGGAAACCGAGCTGAATCGGGGCTTCTGCGCCGAGCGCTTCACACGCCTCATCCAACTCCCGTCCCCGGATCGCGGCGAGTTCTTCGGGTGTGTGGGCGTTGCCCAGGGCGTCTCGTGAACCTTCCCCGCGGGTCGCAGTGATCACCACCACGCGAGCCCCCAGCAACGCAGAAGCGGCGAGCAGGCCGCCCGTCGCGAAGCTCTCGTCGTCGGGATGGGGGAACACCGCCGCCAGGGTCCGATTTCCGTGAGGAGGGCGCATGGGTGCCTCAATGAAGCGCGGCACGAATGGGAAGGCTGGCGACGACGCGTGCTTCGACGTCGAGAACCTCCTCCAGTCGGGCGGCGACAGTGGGCGCTGGAAAGTGCGCGAGGGCGAGTTCGTGGAAGAGGTCCCGATGCCTCTTCTCTGCGGCTGTCAGGCGCTCATAGAACGACTGCACAGGGCCTGCGGGGAGCGCGTTGGCAATGAGTTCGAAGCGCTCGCAGCCCCGAGTTTCGACGACGGAGAAGACGACGAGGCGGTCGAGGAGGTATTCGGGGTGCTGGCCACGCCGGAGGAGGGCCACCAGCGGCTTCATGTAGGGATCGGCGTGATCTTTCCCGAGGACACTGCCTCGGGAGAGAAGGAGCTCGTGCACCTGGCGAAAGTGCGAGAGCTCTTCGCGGGCAAGGTCGATCATGGCCTCGACGATGTCCGAGTGTCCGGGGAAGTGATTGGCGAGCTGGAGGGCGCTCCCGACGACCTTGCGTTCGGCGTGCGCGTGGTCGCTGAGGAAGCTGTCGACGTCGGTGAGGACCGCCTGTGCCCATTCCGGTCCCGTCTGATGTCGCAATGAATACACACGCGCCTCCTGCAATGGATGGGTACACCGTACAGGGCGCTGTGGCAACCGGATGCCATGGCGTGTGCCGCCTGGCATGGTCGGGGTTCATTCAACCCGCACGGAAGGAAACGTTCATGCATTGCCCACTTCTACGCTGTGTCCTCCTGGGGACGTTCCTTTGTCTACTGGCCCCTCCGGCATTTGCGACGCCCGCGGGCGATGTCAATTGCGATGGCGAGGTGGATGTGGTGGATGTCCAGTTCAGCATCCTGCTGGTACTCGACCATCCCATCAATGTGCAGCTGGACCGTGATCAGGACGGCGTCGTGGACGCCTGCCCCGCGCCTGCGATTTGTGGGGACGGAACCGTGCTGGATGCGGGCACGTGTGCCCCTCTTGTGACCCAGGCGGAGGTGGATGCGGCTTATCTGGAAGGCGCAGAGTCCGTGGACATCACGAGCGACAACCAGGCGGCATATGACGAAGGGGTTGAGGACTCTCTTATAAACAGTTTAAATGACCCCGACGAGTATTTGCATTCTGCTGACCTGACCTGACCGGTGCGGCCCTGGGCGGCGCGGACATGGAAATGAAGGATCTGAGCGGCGCGCACCTGACAAACGCGAACCTGTCAGGCGCGAACCTGACACTCGCGAACCTGACACTCGCGAACCTGACACTCGCGGACCTGAAAGATGCAATTTGGATGGGAACGTCGTGCCCGGATGCTACAAATTCCGATGCCAACGGCGGCACCTGCTGCGGTCATTTCAATGGCGCTGTTCCAAGCGCGGGTTGTGACCAGGCCCCCGTTGCCCTGTGCGGTTCAGAGTAGTACGCTCCATCCGAACATTTGGAGAAACATCATGCATCCGTTCCATTCTTTCCTTGTTTGCGCCCTTCTCGTTCTCATCACCGGTGGGTTGAGCGGGTGTGGCGCTGCTGGCGTGCAACAAGGATGCGAAGACGGCGATCTCCATGCGTCCCTCATCGCCTGCGGAATGAACGACGAAGGCCTACTGGTAGAAGCCTGCTCACAGAACGGCCTCTTTGAGATAACCGAC
>CAVOCR010000349.1:0-3611 GCA_963694245.1 Myxococcota bacterium | reverse complement strand
AGTCGAACGCTCCCGCGACCTTTGCCTGGCTTCAGGACCACGAGGAGGCGGGAGAGGGGCTTCGGGTGTTTTTGGAGGAGACCCTCTGGACGCGCGCTCCCCTGCTTCGGCGAATGGAGCGTTCGCTGGAGAAGACGGGAGATGAGGTGGGCGCCGGAGTGGCACGAATCGAGCAACTTCTCTCGTCTGCGTTGGGTGATGATGCCGTCGAGCGGCTTTCCGATTCTCCCGAGCATGGGGGCTTCCTGGTCGCGAGTCGGGCGTTCACTGCGTTGGAAGGGGATTGGTTGGCGCTGGTTCATCACGCTCAGGTGTTTGGCGGAGGTGAACTCGACCCCGCCGATGCCCTTGAGGGATTGCTCGTTGGGCGCTGGTTCGGGGAGGGAGCGCTTCTCCCGATACCCCACGCGGTGCTTGCTGCATGGCGCGGTCTGGTTGAGGAGTCGGTCTCCGTGGAGGATTTCCTCGCGGCATTGGAGAGCGGACTGGAGGCCAACCCCGCTCCGGAGGGATGGCCCATGGACGCAGGGGAATGGCTCGGAGAACTGCTGGAGGCAGGCGCTGTGGGTTGCTTTTTCTCCCGCGCGGGGTGAATGCCCGAGGCGTGGAACGGGGCGCCGAGGCGACCGTGTTTCGAAGGGGACCCGGTCCCTGGGGCTTGCGTGGGGAACCGGGGCGGATTAGAAGGGTGGAAGCAGGGGACGCATCATGGCTAGAGCACCAGAACTTCAGGATCTTTTCATCGGAATCGCTGGCTTGATTGGAGCCGGGAAGACGACACTCGCGGACGCGTTGGCGGAACACCTTGAGCTGCCCGTCTACTATGAACCCGTGGGCGACAACGAGTATCTCGAGGATTTCTATCGGGATACGGCGGGCTATGCCTTTCAGACGCAGATCTATCTGTTGACCCGTCGTTTCAGACAGCATCAGGAGATCATCTGGAAGGGGGGTGGCGGAGTGCAGGATCGCACCATCTACGAAGACGCCATCTTCGCCAAGACTCTGGTGAATGCAGGCTTGATGGATGAGCGGGACTATCGGACCTACCTCGAACTGTTTCGACAGATGAGCAATTTCATGTGCCGCCCGTCGGTCATCGTCTATCTCGATTTGAGTCCAGAGACCTCGATGGAGCGGATTCAGATGCGGAGTCGCGGAGTGGAGTCGGGCATCACGATGGAGTACCTCCGCGGATTGCATGCGGAATATGAGTCGTTCATTGGCGAGATTTCGCGTTCGGTCCCTGTCATCCGTGTCTCCTGGGAGAAGTTCCGGGATGCCTCGGAGATGGCAGAGGTCATTGAGCGGGAATATCTGCAGGGGAGCTTTCTTCGGGAGGCGAAATGGGATCCCGCCCGCTCCTGAGTTTCCTGTCGATGGGCCCCCTCTCGCTGGATTGACACCCTCTTCAGACACGTGTTAGCGCTGTTTGTGTGATGACGGGAAGGAAGCCGGTGAGAGACCGGCGCTGCCCCCGCAACTGTAATCGGTGACGAACCCGCAATACCCACTGGCGCGAGCGCTGGGAAGGGGCGGGGGAGAGCGACCCGAGAGCCAGGATACTGACGCGTCATCCACCCACTGAATATGCCTCGGGTGGAGGCATGTGGCGCGACTCAAGTCGTTTCACGCCCCCATCATCTTCACCCAGGCCTCAAGTATTGAGGTGTGTGATGAGTCATTGGATGAAAAGAGGAATCGGGCAGATTCTCATGGGTGCGCTGGCCTGTGGGATGGGAGCGTTCCTGTGCGGATGTGAGCTTTCCAGCAGTGGCGGTGCGGTGACGGGTGTTGGAGAGGAATCCGGCGAGAGCGGATCGGAATCGGCGGATGAGACCGGGGACGAGACGGGAGAATGGGAAGCCATCGAGGTCGCCGGGGAATGGGAGAGTCAGTTCTCTGCAGAGAGCATCACGAGCGAGTCCTGGGATCAGGGCGGTTTCCTGACGGCGGTCGTCAGCTACGACAACGGCGCGAACTGGGTGGTCACTCAGAACCCCGAAGACGCCGAGTACGAACCCGGAAAATACAACAAGACGATCTGGACTGAACCGACCGCGGATGGGTTTGCCTACTGTGTGGCTGCGTTTGGAATCGCGACGCTCGAAGAGGCGGAGGAGGCGGCCACAGATACGGTGGACGCTTCTGACATGGACACGGGGTGCGGGACTTTCCCATGGAGCATCCTGACGCCGGTTGCGTCGGGACTGGAGGAGTGAATCCCGATGGTTCGGATTCTTTTTGCGACATGTCTACTGATGGGAAGCCTCCTCGGATGTGATTCCAATGAGGCGTTTCTGGATGTTTCGGAGATGACCTTCGCTTCGGAGGTCATCCGCTTCAGCCCGGGTGAAGGATCCGGATTTGGCGGGGGCGGCATGCCCGATGTCGTTCTCGGCCCGCCCCAGGCGATCCCCTCGGGGGGGGGGTCGATGAATGTTCTTTCTCTGGGCGCGGGGGGAAGCATTGTCCTGGGATTTGGAGACCGGGTGATCGTGGATGGACCCGGACCCGATTTCATCGTGTTCGAGAATGCTTTTCAGCTGAACGGAACCGCACGGGTTTTCCAGGAACTGGGTGAGGTCTCGGTCGTCTCGGAGAAAGGGATGCTGACCTACCCCTGTGATTCCCAGTTCCAGACCGGGGGATGCGCGGGAAAGACTCCGACGGGGGATTTTCCTTTTCTTCGACAGTCGGTGCTGGATCCCCGCAAGACCGGGGGGGACGCGTTTGATTTGGCGGACCTCGGCCTCGCGAGCGCCGCTCAGGTGCAGATTCGGGATGTGTCGGAGGGAGGAGCGGAGCCCACGGCGGGATTTGATCTGGACGCGGTGGGTCTGGTGAACTGGGCCTGGGCCGAAGAACTCGAGACGCGCTGAGCGCTCTCGAGGAACCCCTTTCAAGCACTTCATGAACCGCGCATGCTGTGTGTCCTGTGAGCGGGAGGCGTCCTCGTGAGTTCCATGTTGTCCCATCTCGGAGTCTGTCTCGTGTTCCTGTGCGCGCTGGGGTGTGCACCTGAGGATTCTTCGGACAGGTCGGGCGGTTCCTGGACCGAGGACGTCGGAGCCGCATCCGGCGGGGAATCCGGGGGAGAGGGCCTCGAGCCCCATGCGCAGGAAGGGGGGGAGGAGACAGGCCTCTCCGCTCCCATGTCCCCCGAATCCTGGGAGGTGCTCCCAGCGCAGTATCCGGCGGGCCGGGAGCTGTCGCCGATCACCCCTGTGGTCGCGAAACGGATTCAGGAGATCGCCTCAATTGATTTTGAACTGGCCTCTGATGTCTTCATGAAGGTGGGAGCCTCTTCCACCGTGAGTCCCCACTTTCTCACGTGTCTGGCTACGGAGGAGGTCGTTTTGGATGAGTCGGAGGCCTGGGCCCCGGCGCTTGAGTTCTATGGGAATGGCGACGCGGCAGGGGTCTCGCCCTACGAGCGGGAGACCCTCGCCGCCAAGGTGGGGGTCAGTGCCAATTGGGTGCTCGCGGGGAATCCCTCTCCTCTGGAGCAGGAGATGCTGGCTCTCTCACCGACGGTCGCGTTCATTCATTATGGGACGAACGACATGCAGCTGGGGACGACGTATCAAAGCGCAATGTGGGGTTTCGGA
>CAVOCR010000348.1:0-3628 GCA_963694245.1 Myxococcota bacterium | reverse complement strand
CCGCCACACAGCCCGCGGTACACCAGCAAAGGAAGCCAACAAGAAGCCATGATTGGAATGAAACGAGACGATATCGCATGCACCGAAATCCTCTCATCCGCGCCTGAAATCGGCAACATGCATCTCCGATGCGCTCTCGCGTGTCCCCGAGATTGCCGATCCTCCTCTTGCGTCCAACGCGGTCGAACCGTTACACATGAAACGTCATTCATTCGGAGGTCAGCATGCGTTTGAGTCAGTTTTTCATCTCTTCCACTTCCTCTCTTCTTCTCGCCATGGGTCTTCTGGCCTGCGGAGGCAGTGGTGATGGGACCACCGAGGAGACAGGCGCAGAGGAGACCGGAGCGACCGAATCCGGAGACGAGACAGGCTCAGTCGACGCCACCGACCCCTGGGCGGTCGTTCCTCCCGAATCGCTGGGAGGGGACCCAGGCGCTGCCTGTCCACAAGGCTACAAGGAGTCCTTGCCCGAAGGCTTGAACGAGGAATTCCTGACAGGCGGTCAATCCCGCCGGCTCATGCTCATCACTCCAGACGCAGAAGCCTACCCGGGGCCCCGCCCCCTGATGGTCTCGTTCAATGGAACCGGCGGCACTGCGGAGGGGGCCTTTGAGTCCTATGCCCTGCAGACTTTCGTCGACCGGGGGTTCATCGTGGCCTCACTCAGCAGCAACGGAAACGGACAGGTCTGGCCCAGCTGGGACAGCATGCATGCGAGCCCCGAGGATCCCGACAACAACCCCGACATGGCATTTTTCAACGACGCTCTCGCCTGCGTGGGCGCCCACCGCAGCGTCGACCAGCACCGCATCTACATCCTGGGACACTCCGCCGGAGGCATCATGGTCAACTACCTGCTCCAGCATCGCTCCGATGTGCTGGCAGGAGGAATCGCTGCCTCGTCCGTCCTCTCGCTCACCAATCCGATCCCGCCGATTGGACTCGAACCCATGGCGGTCATCGTCACCTGGGGGGGAGACAATGACATCTGGGGCGGCGAGTCCGAGAGCGACATCGCTGTTCCCGAGATCAACTTCGTCGCCGAAGCGGCCCTGGCCAGCCAAAAGTATGAAAAGGAAGAGAACGTCAACCAGATCTGGTGCAGGGGCAACGATCTCGGCCACGACTACCCGGATGGCATCAACGAGTACATGATCGACTTCCTCCTCGCGCACCCGAAGGGCTACGCGGACAATCCCCATTGGACCTTTGCCCAGACAGAAGAAGGCGCGGACGCGCTCTGCGGAGAAGACGCCGTCGTCTACGAGGGAACCGTGGACATCCTCTGCCCAGGGGATGGTTTCTGCACGACCTATTGCAGCTTCATCGCCAACTGCGCAGGCGAAAACGGAACCGTGGCACCCGCCATTGGCCCGCAGCTCATCGCGCTGGGGTTCTCAGGTGACTATTTCGAAGAATGCGGGGGATGCATCGAAGTCTGCGAAGCCGATCTTGCGACCGATCAACCTGGAGACGTCGCCGCGAAAGAATGCGTTCAGGACATCGTCGCGGCAGAAGCTGAAGCGGTCGCGACCAACGCTGCAGAGGGGCAATGTACCCAGGGAATCGAGGGAGCCTTCCCCTTCATCCTCGGAATGGATGCCTGCTGCGCCGACGCGCTGGACAGCGCGCTGTGCACCCGCCTCTGCAGCACCGTCGTCGAGAACTCCGCAGCTCTCCAATTCATGCCTTCCTGTGAGGCCTGGGCACCTCCCGAAGACGAGGAAATCGGAGAAGAGACCGACTGACGTCCTCTCCCGAATCCTGCTCTGACCCCGCTGCCGCCCAGGCGCGACGCCCTCTCTCCCACTGGGCCTTCTGAACAGAGCCCCTGGCCCCGAGCCCCGCCAGCTTGTCTGCGCATTCACCGGGAAAACCCCGAAGCCGGCTCTCCGCCGAGTGGACCCGCGAATCATCGAAGCGGCCTCTCCCGAGACTTCCGACCCCCATTGAACCGGACGGAGCTCAGAAGAATGCGACTGCAACGGCAACCGCCGAGTCCTTGAGACAAGACGAACACCCCCCGGCGTTCCAGGCGTACGCGAGGAGAGTCCACACGAGCGTCATCACAAGGCCCCTTCAATCCATCACCTGGATGGCCCTCAACGCTCGAAAGACTGGGGTCCAGTCACGCACGAGACCGGGTCGAAGCGCACCCCGGTACTCGCCGCGTACACTGACCGGACAAAAAAAAGGGGCCGCGCCTCACGGCACGGCCCCTGTTGTTTCCCACGCGGTCACCCGCCGAGCGACATTCCGCTACTGGCAGAGCGGTCCACAGAGGCCTTCCGCAAGTCCGGCGCAGAGACCGTCCCAGCCGGTGTCGCAACAGAAGGAGTCCGCCGCACACACGGCATCCTTGCAGGTCGGGTTGCTACACGCCCCCGGGTCGCCCGAGCCCACACAGCAATCGTCGGCACCACATTGCTCTGTAGCCGAATTCGCACACGCACCATCCCAGGAGGTGTTGCAGCAGAACGAGTCCGACGCACACACAGCCTCCTGACATGCGAGGTCGTCGCATCCCACGCTTCCGTTGCTCTCAAAGCAACTGCCTGCACCGGCAGCGCCGCAGGCTACGCAATTCGCGTTCGCCGAGTTCGCGCATGCGCCATCCCAGGAGGTGTTGCAGCAGAACGAGTCCAACCCGCAGACGAGATCTTCGCAGTCGGCATCATCACACCCTGCCGAGCCATTGTTCGAGCAGCAATCGCCTCCACTCGGACACACTCCGCAATCGCCCGCACACGTGGTGCAGTCCTCGTTGTCATCGCAGGTGCCATCTCCGCAGAACGGCTCAGGTACACAGACATCGCAAGCAGTGGCGGCCGCGTTCGCACACGCGCCATCCCAGGAGCTGTCGCAGCAGAACGAGTCGGCTGCACACACAGCCTCCTGACACGCGATGTCGTTGCATCCCACGCTTCCGTTGCTCTCGCAGCAGTCGCCCGCACCGGAAGCGCCGCAAGCTACGCAGCTCGCGTTCGCCGCGCTTGCACAGGCTCCGTCCCAGGAGGTGTTGCAGCAGAACGAGTCCTGTCCGCAGACCAGCTCTTCGCAGTCCGCATCATCACACCCTGTCGAGCCGTTGTCCGCACAGCAGTCGCCTCCGCCCGGACACGCTCCGCAATCACCCGCACACGAAGTGCAGTCCTCATCCGCGTCGCAGGTGCCATCACCGCAGAACGTCGCAGGTGCGCAGGCCTCGCAAGCAGTGGCGGCAGCGCCCGCACACGCTCCGTCCCAGGAGGTGTTGCAGCAGAACGAATCCGCTCCGCACACGGCTTCCTGACACGCGAGATCGTTGCAACCCACGCTTCCGTTGCTCTCGCAGCAGTTGCCTTCACCGGGAACGGTGTCTGGGCAGGCGGTCACGGCATCGTCGCAACAATCGCCAAATCCGGCGCAGGACGTATCACAGAAGCAACCGGAGAGGGTTGACCCGCCACAATCTCCTTCACAGGAGGCATCACACGCCCCGCAATCCCCCTCGCAGCTCTGGCAGGTTTCCCCACCATTGCATTCGCCATCCCCACAGAACGTCGCAGGTGCGCAGACATCACAGATGTCCGCAGCCGCGTTCGCACACGCGCCATCCCAGGAGCTGTCGCAGCAGAACGAGTCGGCT
>CAVOCR010000347.1:0-3636 GCA_963694245.1 Myxococcota bacterium | reverse complement strand
GTAGAGGGCCTCCAGTTCCGCACGACGGCCCACAAACCGTGCCTCACCAGCCGGCAACATGCGACCCAGGTCGCTCTGTCCCTTTGTGATTCCGGCCTCCGTCACCGCACTCTCCCTGCCGCCGCGTTCAATTCGCGACGATGTTGACCAGTTTTCCCGGAACGACAATGACCTTCCGAAGCGTGCGGCCCTCCAGTTGAGCCTTGACCGGTTCCAGGGCCATCGCGGCCTCTTCCACGCTCTCCTTGTCGGCCTCTCTGGAGACCTCCACACGACCTCGCAGCTTTCCATTCACCTGCACCACGATGGTCACCACATCCTCCGTGATCCATCTGGGGAGCCATTCGGGCCAATTCGTGTGGTTCACGCTCGGATCATGACCCAACACCTTCGACCAGACCTCCTCGGCCAGGTGCGGGGCGAAGGGATTCAGAATCTGGCAATAGGGCTCGAGGATCTCCCGATGCTGTTGATCCGCGGACGTGAGTTCGTTCACCAGCGTCATCATCGCGCTGATCGCGGTGTTGAACCTGAGCCCCTCCAGGTCCTCCGTGACCTTCTTCATGCATTTGTGAAGGGCGCGATGCTGCTCTTCAGGAGCGGCTTCGTCCGACAATGGCTGATGGAAGAGACGCCACGAGCGATCCAAAAATCGCGAGACCCCCCGAATCCCCTTCATGCTCCAGGGCTTCACGACCTCCAGCGGCCCCATGAACATCTCGTACAAACGCATGGCATCGGCCCCATGAGCCTCCACCACGTCATCCGGACTCACGACATTGCCACGAGACTTCGACATCTTCTCCCCATCCTCGCCGAGGATGAGACCCTGATTGACGAGACGGCCAAACGGCTCCTCTGTGCTGACGAGCCCGAGATCGAAGAGCACCTTGTGCCAGAAACGGGCGTAGAGCAGATGAAGGACGGCATGTTCCGCACCGCCGACATAGAGGTCCACGGGCATCCAGTACTTCTCCTTCTCGGGATCCCACGGCCGTTCAGTGTTGTGGGGATCGATGTAGCGAAGATAATACCAGCAAGAACCCGCCCACTGCGGCATCGTGTTCGTCTCTCGAAGCGCCGGCTCCCCGGTTTCCGGATCGGTGATCTCCACCCATTCACGGATTGAAGCAAGTGGCGACTCAGCCTCTCCGGTGGGCTTGTAATTCTCCACCTCGGGGAGGAGCAGCGGAAGCTCCGACTCCGGGATGAGCTTCGTCGTTCCATCGGCCCGATGAATCACGGGAAAGGGCTCCCCCCAATACCGCTGACGAGAGAAGTTCCAATCCCGCAACTTGTAGTTCACCGCCCCTTTTCCGATGCCACGCTCCTCCAGCCAGGCGATGATCGCCTCCTTGAAATCGGCGGTGGACAAACCGTCGAATGCCGCACTGTTGACGGCTGTTCCATGCCCGGAGAACGCCTCGAGAATCGGCGTGTCCGCGGACTCCTCACTTCCAGCCACCACCCGCCGAATGGCCAGTCCGAACTTCGTGGCGAAATCGAAATCCCGCTCATCATGCGCCGGCACCGCCATGATGGCGCCGGTGCCATAGGTGGCCAGCACGTAATCCCCAATCCAAATGGGGATGTCCTCCCCGTTCACGGGATTCGTCGCGAAGGCCCCGGTGAAGACGCCGGTCTTCTCATCAGCCAACTCTGTCCGCTCCATGTCGCTCTTGGACTGCGCTGCCGTCACATACGCCGTCACTGCATCCTTCTGAGCTGCTGTCGTGATGGTTTCAACCCGCGCATGTTCGGGCGCCAGGACCATGTAGGTCGCGCCAAAGAGCGTATCCGGTCGAGTCGTATAGACCTCGACTGCTGTCTCCGAATGCCCCACCACCGGAAAGCTCAGTTCAGCTCCTTCGGATCGACCGATCCAATGACGCTGCATCGACTTGATCCCTTCGGGCCAATCCAGGTCATCGAGGTCATTCAAGAGCCGATCCGCATACGCCGTGATCTTGAGCACCCATTGCTTCAAGGGGCGTCGCACCACGGGAAATCCACCGCGCTCACTCTTGCCGTCGATCACCTCTTCATTCGCGAGCACCGTCCCCAGTTCGGGACACCAGTTCACGGCCATCTCGCTTTGATAGGCGAGGCCCGCCTCGTAGAGCTTCATGAAGATCCACTGGGTCCACCGATAATAGTTCGGGTCCGTGGTGTTGATCTCCCGATCCCAGTCATAGGCAAATCCCAGCGATTGAATCTGACGCTTGAAATTGGCGATGTTCGTTTGAGTGGTCTCGCGGGGGTGCGTGCCGGTCTGAATGGCATACTGCTCGGCAGGAAGCCCGAATGCATCCCAGCCCATGGGGTGTAGCACGTTGTAGCCGCGCATCCACTTGTAGCGACAGAACATGTCCGTCGCCGTATAGCCCTCGGGATGACCGACATGCAGTCCCGCACCCGAAGGATAGGGAAACATGTCGAGCACATAGAGTTTGGGCTTCTCACTCAGATCTTCTGCCGCAAAGGTCTTGTTCGCGACCCAGTACTCCTGCCAGCCCGGCTCCACCTGGGAAAATGGATAACCGGTCTGTTCCTGATCCCCGTTCATGAGCACTCCTGATTCCGCCGCGGGTGAGTCTGTGTGGTACCAAACACCAACCCTTTTGACCAGCCACGCAAACGCGCATGACACGTGATTCCGAGGCATGCTATGGAAGCGCGGACGTTGGAGGTACCTCATGAAAGAAGTCCGGATCGAATTCGTGCTCATGGTGGGCTCCGAGCTGGTCGCGGAAGCCTCCCTTCCGGATCCACTCCCGACGCTGGGATCGGAAGCCGGGATTGACGGAGCTCTTCGCGTGAACATCGATGGGCACGACTTTCTGGGCCCCCGACACTGGGATCGCCTGGACATCGTGCTCCGCAACCTGCGAGACGCCCTCGATGAGGCTCTCGCTGGAGACGTCTCCTCCGCGACATTCCCCGACACGCGTCTTGAACTGAAGGTGTCGCCCGCAGACAACTCCCACGTCACGCTCTGGCTGGAAGGAAACTCCGTGGATGTTCCGGCTCTTGCCCTCGACAAGGAGCTGAACGAGTGCGCTCGGCGACTCCTGGCGCTCCAATCATCGTTCTGCCACACGGAAGCCCTGAAGGCCCTGGAAGAGCGGATTTCACAACAGGTCTAGAGTTCCCGCTCCCGCAGACCGTCAAAGAGCGCCTTCTCCTCGTCCGTGAGGGCATCTGGCGTGGGAACCACGATGCGCACGGTGATGAACTGGTGCCCAGCCGACTTCCCCGTCTGCGCAGGTACGCCGAGATCGCGGAGACGCAATTGCGCACCATCTGGAGTGCCTGGGGGAACCTTCACCCGCTTTTCCCCCTTCAATGTCGGCACGGCCACGGTCGTCCCCATCACCGCCGCACCCACACCAATCGAACTCTCGACGTGAATGTCCCGACCTCTTCTCCTGAACACCGGGTGCTCTGCGATCCGAATCCGAAGATGGATCTCCGGACGGCCCTGCGGGGACTCCCCTCCCGGTGGACGGGCGTCGATGCGCAGCTTCTGCCCCTCTTCCACGCCGACGGGGATCTTGACGTTCAACGACGTGCTGCCAACGACCACCTGACGGCTTCCGCCATGAATCGCCTCCTCGAATCCCACGTGCACGTCAT
>CAVOCR010000346.1:0-3645 GCA_963694245.1 Myxococcota bacterium | reverse complement strand
ACCGGTTGTCTGCCCTTCTGACGGGCCTTCTGCTTGAGCGCCGACTCCCGAATCAACTTCGTCCTGAGCGCGGAATCGCTCGTGTACCCCGCAGGCTCCAGAGGAAGTCCCCGGAGCAGACGACCAAGATTCTTCGCGGTATCCACCGCGCTGAGGAGTCCCAGCTCCGTCCCCTTGCACTCACGCAGCACCGTCCCCCGGGGATCCAGAGAGACAAGCGTCGGCAACTTCGTCGGATTGATACCGGGGAAGAGACGATGCGCAGGCCCCCGCCACTCGTCCACATCGATGAAGAGGATCCGTCCCGACTGCAACGCCTCCATGACCTCCCTGCTCTCCGCGACATGCTCCTTGACGGATTTGCAGGGAGCACACCAGTCCGCGGTGAACATCACAATCACACCCCGGCGATCGCGCTTCGCCTCCCGGAGTTCATTCCGGAGAAGCTGCTCGAGCCCCATGCTTCCCTGGCGATGAATCGATCGCTGAAGATCGCTCTTCTCCCCCGCCATCGCTGCCGGAATGGACAAGAAAAGGAGGCAGAGAGAGACGACTGATGAAAACACATTCATGACGAGGGAGAGTACACGGGGGTCTTCCCATTGGAAACGAATCGGAACGGGAACTTGAGTTGCCAGGCCCCCCACCGCATGCAATGCTCGCACCACGATTCAAGCTCCGGGGTTCTTCCGAATGCCTTCCATCGACCGATCCATCCTGTTCCGCCTGATCCTGTATCCCCTGATCCTGCTCACGCTGACGCTGGGGGCTGGCGAGGTGATTTTAAAGTACCTGAACCCGCCCATGCGCACCCAGATGGTGTCCCTGGATCCCGCCATCGCTGCGCGGGAGGAGATCGCGCTGGATGAGGAGGAGGGGGTGCTTCTCTGGCGAAGCATGACGGGACGCGACAACCTGGACTGCGGAGCAGACGATGCCAGCGCGCTCCATGTGCTCGTTCTGGGTGACTCCATTGCCTACGGCTCCGGGGTGGCACACAAGGACACGTTCGCCTTCATGCTGGAAGAGCAGCTCTCCACGAACAGCCAGAAGGTCTGTGTTCACAACCTGGCCGTGCCGGGAACAGGCTTCATTCAACAAAGTCTCCTCGCCCTGGAGGGAATGGAGCGCCATTCACCGGATCTCATCGTGTGGACCCTCTGGTCTTCCACGATCAAGGCTTATTCCATCTTTGGGAACATGGGCCATGACCTCAGCAGATTCGACACGGACGAGGAAGGAGTCCCTGAGACCGTGGTCCCCGGACCGTTGAACCGGCTTCTGTTTCGTTTCAGCGCTTTCTATCGGTACGCGGTGATCACCCTCAAGAAAGAGCGCGACATGGCCGTCGCCTGGAAGGAATTCGCACGGGATGAGTTCGGCCCACGACTGGACAGAGTCCAGAAGCTGAAACCCGCCATGCCCATGCTCTTCGTGAACTCCACTCCACTGGACACTCCCTTCGCAACGCAGGCCTATCGAAGGAAAGAGGGCCATGACCGGTGGGGACAGTACAACCGACCGTATCTGCATGCCGAGTTGAAGGAGAGGAACATCGCACTCCTCCAGCTGGACGAAGCTCTTGGCGATGCCCCCGTCACCGAGGTCCGAGTGGACAAATGCTGTCATTTCAATGCCCGCGGAATGGAGCTCATTGCGGACATCCTGCGCCCCCGGGTGGCCTCGCTCCTGAACCTGGCAGAGCAGCCCTAGGGGGACGCCTTCGCGGCCAGCTCGTCCATGACCGCCTGGAGAAGACGGGGGTCCTCTGGACTCACGGACGAACTGAAGCGCCCGACAACCCGCCCATCGCGCCCGATCAGAAACTTGGTGAAATTCCACTGAATCTCGCCCCGAAGATCTCCGGACGTCTCCTCTGTCAGCGTCTTGTACAGGGGATGTTTGTTCGGACCTTTCGACTCGACCTTCGCAAAGAGAGGAAAATCCACGCCATGATTGCGCCGACAGAAATCCGCGATCTCCGCCTCGCTCCCAGGCTCCTGCCCCCCGAAATCATTGCAAGGGAAACCCAGGACCACGAGCCCCGCATCCGCATGCTCCTTCCAGAGCGCCTGCAGGCCGTCATATTGGCGCGTGAACCCGCATTGAGAGGCGGTGTTGACGATGAGAAGCACCTTCCCGTGATACTTCTTCAGCGAGACGGTTTTCCCAGCGATGTCCTTCACCGAATGAACGATCACCGGCTGCTGGGAGGCCGGCTCTGAAGTCACGCCGCTCCGCGTATCGAGCGCGACGCTTCCGCTGCACCCCCACCCGAGAAGAATTCCGAGAAAAAGGATCGTTCGGACCCCAGAATGCACCTTCATTTACCACTCTCCTCGCACGGTCTTCCTCTTTTGTACCTTGTCACCGAATGCCCGACCAGCGAGAAACTCGACATCTCCGAGGGACACCCGCATCCTCGGGACAATCCACGGCAGTTCTGGGAGACTCTCCATGGCGCGAATCACACGACGCACGGTGTTGCATGCCCTCATGGCGCTGGGGATCACAGGTCCCCGCAGTCTCCTCGCAAGCTCCCCCTCTGAAAGCGCCACGGAACCGCTCGGAATGACCATGTTCCGAGGGAACCCCTCGCACACCCATTACGGGACAGGCCCGATCTCAGACACCCCGCACCTCGAATGGCGATTTCAAACCGAGGTGTTCACCACGAGTCTTCATGGCAGACCCTATTCCTGGACGGGAACCGGCTGGTCCGGTCAACCCGCTGTCAGCGGAAACCGCGTCGTGTTCGGGTCCGTCGACCGACACGTCTACTGCCTGGACCGGAGAACAGGACAGCTCCTGTGGAAGACCGCCGCAGACCGCATGTTCAAGAGCTCACCGTGCATCTACAAGGGCGTGGTCTACATTGGAAACACCGATGACTTCCTCCGGGCGATCGATCTGGAAAGCGGACAAGTTCTCTGGCGCCATTGGATGCGCGCCGACTGCGACAGTTCACCGGTCGTCGTGGATGGACGACTCTATGTGGGCGGAGAGGACTGGAACATCCATTGCATTTCTCCAGAGTCGGGAAAGGAGCTCTGGAGACACCGCGTCGACATGACACTCACGGAGCCTCCAGGCGGCCGGGGCGTCGAATCCTCTCCCGCGGTCCTGAATGGTCGCGTCTATGCATCGGCGTTCGCGGGCTACCTCTATTGTCTGGACGCAAGCACAGGCGAACGCATCTGGCGCTATACCACGGGAGATGACACGGATTCATCTCCCGTTCTTGCCCATGGCCGGGTCTACACCGGATGTGAAAACGGAACGATTCACGCCATCGATCAGAAGACGGGTGAACGCGTCTGGAAACAATCCGTCAGTTCGGGAATCTGGTCCACCGTCGCGGTCGTGGGCTCGCGCTTGTATGTCGGATGCAACAACAAGCGATTCTATTGCTTCGACGCCCACACGGGAGCGCCGATCTGGGAGAAGTGGATCGGCGGGCGCATCTGGAGTTCACCCAATGTCGTGGACGGCAAGGTGATCTTTGGGGCCTACGACGGAACACTCCGCATGCTCTCCGCCGACGACGGCGCGGAGATCTGGTCGTATCAGACCGGGGCGCGCATCGTCTCCTCCGCCTGCATCGTCGGCGGCCAGATCCTGGTCGGAAGCCGAGACGGACATCTC
>CAVOCR010000345.1:0-3653 GCA_963694245.1 Myxococcota bacterium | reverse complement strand
CGATGCCCGTTTCCTCCTCGCCGGTCTCCTCGCCGGTCTCCTCGCCGGTCTCCTCGCCGGTCTCCTCGCCGGTCACCTCACCGGTCTCCTCGCCACCTTCTTCCTCGGATCCGGTCTCTTCCGAGCCGGTCTCTTCCGAACCGGTCTCCTCAGAGCCGGTTTCTTCGGCGCCCGTCTCCTCGGCGCCCGTCTCATCACTCGAGTCCGAGTCTCCGCACCCCATGAAAACAAGGGCGAAAACACTCACTGCAATCCAAGTCTGAAGATGTCGCATCGTAGTTCTCCGATTTCGTTTCCACAGCCGATCTACCCGCTGTGCCGATGTCGCCCCCGGCCTACTCCGGCCGTAAAGTGCGCAGAGACTTGCACACGGATTCCTGGAAGACAAGGGCGGACACTTCCCCATCGCCCATCCCCTCCGACATTCAAAGTCGAACGCCGGCGGCACCTCTAGACGAACGCCCGGCACACGACCGCTTTCTCCTCCCCCGAACGATTTCGGCTTCGCCGCCAGGCGAAGCCATGCAGAGGAACACATCCATTCGTGAACGTGGGTCAGCCCTTGCGCCGAGTGGCTCGCCCCCTCTCCCAGAGAAATCCCTCCTCCGTGATTCACGCGCCCGGAATCCGGGGCGACCGCCACAAAAAAACCCCCGCACTCCGAGAGCACGGGGGTCGTTCATGACTGGATTTCATTCCGATTTCCGAAGATCAGACCGCGTTGGCGAAGACCTCCTGCTGAATGCGCGTCGACACATCATCCTCCACGTCCTGAATCACATGACTGGAGACAGGCCGCATCTGACGATGCCCTGGCCGGCGGTGATTCTCACGATGTCGGCTCCGGCGATCCGTCATCTTCTTGAGCTGACGCTCAAACTTGAACGCGGCCTCGTCGAGAGCCTCCAACTTGCTTCGGGATGCGGTATGCGCCAACAACTCCCGTCCATCGACCGCGCATGCGACGCGCACCTCAAACATGCCCTTCTTTTCTTGAAGCGAAATGCGCACTGGTATTTCACGACGATATCTCTCCACCGCTTTTCCAATGCGATGTTCAATACGCTCTCGCGCGTAGTTTCCGATGTGCGTGCCCTTGACCACCATTTCAACCTGCATTTTTCCTCCGCGACGCGTTTCCACGATTCGTCTCGTGTTGCATGACGCACCTGGCCATTCCAAACACGATACCCCGCTCCCCCATTCCCATGTTCTGGAATGAGGTGACGATGTACTGCCTCGGTGATTCGCTGCGTTTCTCTTTCTCCACGTCCTGCAATGTACAAAATTTTGGAGGAAATCGGAATGAAGAAGTGTAATGGGCACCCCCTCGGAAAGGGCATGCCCCCTCCCCCAAAACCTCCCTTCAATCCACTGGAATCAAAGGGCTGCGAGCCAATCCACAACGGTTACAGAACGGCTTGTTGGAAAGAAGAATCTCCTCAAAAGAACGAGATCAGAGAATGGTGTCGCGACACCAGTTCCGGTCGTCGGTATGCGCATGGTCCTCGGTGTAGTGAAGCCCCCGGCTCTCCCGCCGGGTCTGCGCTGAAGCGATGATCAGACCCGCGACCTCGGCGATGTTCCGCACTTCGATCAGATCCCGTGTCAGGTGATAGCTCCAGTAGTACTCCCGGATTTCTCCCCACACGAGCGCGAGCCGCCTGGCCGCTCGCTCCAGCCGGCGGTGGCTCCGGACAATCCCCACGTAATTCCACATGAAGCGTCGAATCTCGTCCCAGCATTGAGAAACCACCACGGACTCGTCTTCATTGGTCGCGAGTCCGGTGCGCCAATCGGGAACCTCCACTCCGCTATCATCGATGAGATCGCTTTGACGCTCCAGAGAGCGCTCTGCCGCACGATGCGCGAACACCAGGGCCTCCAGGAGGGAATTGGAGGCGAGCCGATTCGCTCCATGCAAGCCTGTGAATGCGACCTCTCCGCATGCGAACAGACCCGCGATGGAGGTCTCGCCGTGGTCATCGGTCACGACCCCACCGCATTGATAATGCGCCGCAGGAACCACGGGGATCGGCTCGGAGCCCGGATCGATTCCAAAATCCCGAACCCGCGACACGATGTTTGGGAAACGCTCACTCAACCAATCCCCGGAGTGCATCGTCATGTCGAGAAAGACACAATCATCGCCTGTAGTCTTCAACTCGCTGTCGATCGCTCGTGCGACGATGTCCCGAGGCGCCAGATCCTTCAAAGGATGACTTCCCTCCATGAAAGGGGTGCCGTCGGCGCGACGGAGAATGCCCCCCTCCCCGCGCATCGCTTCCGAGATGAGGAAGGACTTGGCCTCGGGGTGGTACAGGCATGTCGGGTGGAACTGGAAGAACTCCATGTTCCCCACGCGAGCGCCCGCACGGCGCGCCATGGCCACCCCGTCTCCCGTCGCGATGTCGGGATTCGAGGTGTAGAGATAGACCTTGCCCGAGCCACCCGTCGACAAGACGGTCACCCGGGCTGTGAGCGTCTCGACCTCGCCCCGGCTGACATCGAGAACGTAGGCTCCGAGACAGCGATCCTCACGCAAGCGATTCCCCAGGCCCCGGATTTTCCGACGCGTGATCAGGTCAATCGCCACATGATCATCGTGAATCACGATATTGGGATGCGCCGCAGCGCTCTCCAGAAGCACTCGAGCAATCTCACGACCGGTCATGTCATGGGCATGGAGCACTCGACGGCGGGAATGACCGCCTTCTTTCGTGAGATCATATTCCGCGTCGCGCTTGACCGATCGGCGGGTGAACTCGACGCCCAGATCGATCAACTCACGAACTCGCGCGGGTCCTTCCCGCACGGTCAGTTCCACGACGTCCCGATGACAGAGCCCCGCCCCCGCGAGCAGCGTGTCCTCCACGTGCTGATCGTACGAATCCGACTCGCTCCACACGCTGGCGATCCCGCCTTGTGCATAGCGCGTGTTCGATTCCTCCCGCTCCCGCTTGGTGACCATGATCACGGTTCCGCGCTCCGCTGCGCGAAGAGCATAGGTCAACCCCGCAATCCCGCTGCCGATCACCAGAAAGTCGCTTGAGACCCCCATCGTACCCTCATTTGCATCCAAAACGCTGTGCTGCGGAACAGATTGCTCGCGTCGACAGTTGTTTGCTAGTAGATTCGACACATCCGCGCAACCTCCTGGGTCCGGATGAGCCAACCCCACGAAGGTCTCATGGGATCAAACGCCCGCAACATGCTCTTTTGGATTGCGATGACCGCGGTTCTCGGCGCGCCCTTCGCACTGCAGGCGCAGAGTCCCGTCTGGTGCAAATGCCTCAAGCCCAACGGCGAAGAGCAGCATTACACCCATCAGAAAATCTACGAGATCCCGAAGGAATGCACCGGGCACCTGGCCACGATCGTTCCCCGGGGACTCTCCCAGTCGCAGGCCAACAAGACCTGCCGAACCGGTCAGATTCCCTCCACCCAGCCGGCAAGCAGCCGCTCATCGAGTCCCCGGAAGAAGAAGAAATCGGCTCGGAAATCCACGAGCCGGAAGAAGAAGGCCGCGGAGATTCCAAAATTGAAGGCGCCCGGCACCCCCGGAAAACCCGACTCCGAGTTCAATGCGTTGATCGCGAAAGCGGCGGCAAAGCACGAGGTGCCGGAGCTTCTCGTGCACGCGGTGATCCGCG
>CAVOCR010000344.1:0-3653 GCA_963694245.1 Myxococcota bacterium | reverse complement strand
GACCCCTCCGAAGATGACCTGATGTCGCAGATCGACGAATTGGCTGTAGGCCTCGAAATTGTCACCGATCTGGGCGGCGAGCTCACGCGTGGGGGTGAGGATCAGGGCGCGAATGAAGGGCTTTCCCTGGACGGGGTCGTTGGCCAGATGCTGAATGATCGGGAGCAGGAAAGCGGCTGTCTTGCCGGTGCCGGTCTGTGCACATCCCATGACGTCGCGTCCCTCCAGCAATGGAGGAATCGCCTGTGCCTGAATGGGAGTCATGGTCTCGTATTTCGCTGCTTCGACCGCTTTTTGAAGCGGTTCGATGAGACCGAGCGATGCGAAGGAATTCAATGGGGCCAGCCAATGTGGAGGTCAATCAGGGGCAGCACGCTCTCGTGCTCACTCGGGCGCAACGTACGCCCCGGCGCGTAAGTTGTCCAATGGTGTTTCACGAGGGGTCGAAAACGGGGGACGAACACCTTCCTCCCACGCGTGGCAAGGGGAGGTCGGGGTGGAGGATGGGGGCGGAAAAGAACGTTTCCGGGCTGCAGTCCTCGGCTCTCGTGTCGGGGGCTGGCACGGTTTCATCTGGGTTTCCAGGTTCTTTTGCTTTCCGTGGAGCGGAGGACACGTTAATTTCGCCGGGAACGGGACTTCCGGGTCGTGGGAGCCGAGGGCGCCACGACATTCCGGTACAGGGAGTGTGGGAGACTTGGAATGGATGTGGATGACCCCCGGGACGAAAGACCTTCACGCACCACCTTGCAGCGCAAGGCGCGCAGCCTCATCGCGGCGCAGCGCCAGATGCTCACGGACTTTCTCGTTCTTCCCGAGCACAAGATGCCGCTGCTGAGAGTCTCCGACTCCGCCTACGATGACATGATGCTTCTCCGTCGCATGCCTCCCACGGGGGCTCGAGCGCGGTTGTTGAAGAACCTCGCCGGGCGATTGGAAGATGAAGACAGGGCGTCGCTTGCCAGGCTGCTTGCTGGCGAGGGGGGGAGTGTGCCGGAAGAGGATTCTTCCGAGAGCCCAGTGGACATCCTCCTGGAACGGTTGATGAGTGGGGGCGACGAGGCGTTGCAAGCGCTGCGCGACGAACATCCCGAGGCCGATCACCAGCAGCTTCGTCAGCTGGTCTTGAAGAGTCGTCGGAATCCCGAGGGCGTTCCCGCCCGTTCCGCTCGAAAGAAGCTTCAGAGCATCCTGCAGAATCTTCACTCCCGGTAGCCGCGACCTTCGGTCCATGGGGGCCGCGAAGACAGTCTCATGGAGGGCTTTCTCTTCCCCTTTTTTGGGACATGCCTTGTGTGCTACAGTCCGTGCCAATCCACTCGAACAACACTTCCATAGAGGCTATTGGCCCGGAGCATTTCATATGAAGATTCTGCATGCAGCAACCCAGGGAAGCGTGGCTCTCGCCCTTGCACTGACTTTTCTCGTGGTGTCGTTGACGCCCACCGCTGCGATCGCATCTCACGGCACGTCTTCCGCTGAGGAGACGATTGCGTGGCCGCCCAAGCCCTCCTTCAAGAAGCTCATCTCCAAGACGAAGGGGGTCGAGCCACTCGATGAGAAAAACCAGGAGCTTGCGGACCGGTTGAAGGCGGCTCTGGATGGGTATGCGCCTGTCGAGAGCTACCGGAAGGAAGTGAAAGTCTCCGAGCTCGAGGCGTGCGCAGCCAACATGAAGGCGACAGGGGACCTCATTTCCGACGCCAAGAGCGCCATCAAACGGATGGATGGCAAGGCGAAGGGTCATCTGAAGGTGAAAGCTCTCCTGGAGAAGCTCAAGACGGTCAGGGAGTATTACGGAGAGGCCAATTCCAATTTCAAATCGGTCCAGGAGGCCGAAGAGGAGAGGGCCAGGGCAAAGGCAGAGGCGGAGCGACTCGAGCGCCGAAAGTACACGGAAGCCGCCCGTCGGTTTTTCCAGGAGTATGAGGGGATTCATCGACTGGCGCACTGGGCCAAATTCAGCACTGATGAGGGAGCTCGGGACTTCAAGGGAAGCATCGGCATCTACACCGAAAGCGACATCACCAAGGCTCAGAAACTGGGCGACGACTCCCGCAAAGCGTGCAGCACTCCGAGTTATGTCGCAGCAGACAATGAGACATACCTGCTTGCCGATGCGCTGGTGGCGGATCAGTACTGCAGCGAGGAAGACACGGACTGCACCCGTATCGCGGATCTCTGCGCGATGGCGAACCCCGAAAATCTCAACCCCGCGCTTGCACGCGCCTATCGCCGTACGCTGGCAGAGTCCATTGCCGTTCGTGTGAAGCAGGTCGAGGAGGTGATTGGGAAGGTTCAGAAAGGCGACGGTCACTTGAAAGCCCGCAACTTCATGACGGTCATGCGTCACCTCAATGGGGGCAAGTGGTCGCTCACAGCCAACACCGATGTCTTCGAGAAGGAAGTGGCGCGGGTGGCGGGCTATTTTGAGATGCTGGGTGTTGAAATGCCGGAAGCCGGTCCCTTTCCCTCGCTCAATGCGGCCAGCAAACGCCTCGGTGAGGAAGTGGAGAAGCAGATCGCGACCTGGGGACGATGGCCGGAAGATGGAAAGTTCAAGGAGCCCCGGGCCGCCAAAGTAGTCAAAAGCGGGCTCACGAAACATTCTCACAAGGTCTACAAAATCGGGATGTGGCAGGACAGATGGAAGATCAACAAGAACGGGTTGGGCATCACGATCTCGCGGCACAAGCACGGGTACGTCATCTCGCGGGTCAAAGGCGACAAGTACTGCCAATTGGCTGGCTTCCAATACCTGGAGCCCCACGTGGCCAATGGGAAGTTTCAGAAGAAGGGCAGCCTGGCCTACAATGGTTTCACGAAGCCCGTGACCTGCAAATAGCGTCACGCGGCCACCGCGGAGGACGGAAGCACGTGGCCCGGGGAATCCACCCGGTCTCCCCCATGGATGTCGTCAGTACGGCGTTCGTGCAGTGAGCCGCGTGCCCCGGGGAGATTCCATCTCCGGGAGGCATGCGGTGTGGGCGCGGCGCCTGGAGCGCCTCTCCCATGGCCGCCTTTCGACGAGCGCACGAGCTTGAGGGTCTGGAGCCCGGGTTTCGTCCGCTACGGGGCCGCGTATCTCACGCTGCACCCGTTCCTGAGTGGCTGCGCCGATTCCCTCGGGTTCATTCAGGGTCGGATGCTCCTGCAGTTCGGCGGAGGATCCTGGACACGACGAAATGAGAGGAGGGAACAGTGGTCGCACGATGGATGGTCCTTGTTTTGCTTGTCGCGTGGAATCCAGGCTGCAAGGCGGGCGACGGAGAATCCTGCGCCAGGAACGAGGACTGCGCCGCGTCTCTGACTTGTCTTGAGTTCAAGTGCGTGGGCATCGAGCGCATGAAGCAGGTGAAGGCGGAGGCCGAAGAGCGCTCGGGTGAAGAGGTGAATCAGGACCAGGGACGGGCAAACTCGGAAGCGAAACGGTTGGAAGACAGGCTCTTCTGTTCATCGCAGTATTGGGTCAGCCATGATCAGAAACAGTACAATTGGTGCTTGGACAGTGGTGCCTGCACCCTTCTTCCGGGTGTTGGAAAGTGCCGCGTCACGAACGACGCCGACTGTGAACGGTCGACGGGGTGTCAGAAAGAAGGCGATTGCGGGCATGCAGTCACGATGGGCTACAACGGGATCCTTTTTCATACCTG
>CAVOCR010000343.1:0-3655 GCA_963694245.1 Myxococcota bacterium | reverse complement strand
ATGTCCAATTCTTTCTCCGTGATTCAGGAGAGTAGCACAGCTTCTGTACTCACTCCGGGCGACGCCAGACTTCACGGCCTCGTACCCAGGTGCACCGAGCGGGACCGCGATCCCGATGAAAGAGCACATGACCCAGCGTATCGGCATGGCTCGTGACCCAGGGGGGAACTTCCAAAAGTGCGAGGTCCGCCTCCATTCCCACAGCCACACAGCCCGTCGTGTTCCAACCGAGCGCCTCGGCACCCCCGCGAGTCCCCCACCAGAGCAGTTCCTCCAAAGAGACCTCTGCGCCCTGCTGACGGACATTGTCATACGCTGACGAGAGCACCTGCGGAATGCGAAATGTCCGCCCCGCCGCGACATCGGTTCCCACGGCCAGGGGAATTCCCCGCACACGTGCCGCATTCACCGGCATGGAACCACTCCCCAGAAAGAAATTTGAATCGGGACAATGCGCGACAACGGCGCCCGCCTTCTGGAAACGATCCCACTCCCGATCATCCAGGTGTACACAATGGGCAAACACGGACCCGGGCACCAGGAGCCCCGCATCCTCATAGACGGAGAGATAGTCACCCGCTCCGAAACGTTCCCGCACCAGGCGACACTCACTGAGGTTTTCCGCGAGATGGGTGCTCACATGCAGCCCGTGCTCGTCCGCAACCTCGCCCGCAACCCGAAGCATCTCGGGAGAGCATGCCAACGCAAACCGGGGAATGACCCCTACCTGGAGGCGACCTGCATCATGACCGTGCCACCTCTCCACGAGCGCGAGGACTCCATCCCGTGCCTGAGACGCCGAGACACGGAGTTCAGGAGGGCAGTCCTCGTCCATCCACACCGGCCCCGCGATGGCCCGGAGACCGCGCTCCGAAAGCTCTTCAAAGAGGACATGCGTGGCCTCTGAATGAACGGAACCGTAGACAAACGCCCCGGTCGTTCCCGCACTCGCGAGCTGAAGGGTGAACTCCCCGGCGACCGCTCGGGCATGATCCAAATCCGCGAAACGCGTCTCCTCGGGAAAGACCACATTCTCCAACCAGTCCAGGAGCGGCCCGCTCGCTGCACCGATGATGCGCGACTGGGGAAAATGAACATGGGAGTCGACGAATCCTGGAAGCAGCACTCCGTCCCGGACATCCTCTGCGCCCACTCGCCCATCCCAGGGCGCGACCTCCGCGATCATGCCGCCCTCATCGACGACCACGACGGCGTCTTCCAGAAAGCGCGTTTCATTCGGCGTCACGGGCGTCAACACCCGCGCACGAAGCGTGAACATGAGGGACCTCTCCCTGATTCGGACAATTTCAAGATCGAGAGCGCGTCCTAGAGTACCATCGGTTCCCTGAGATGAAACGAATCTACCTGGACCACAACGCGACCTCCCCCCTCCTGCCCGCTGTGCGGGAGAGAGTGCTGGAGGAGTTCGCCCAATCTCCCGGACATCCGGACGCCCTTCACCGGGACGGGTTCGGGGCACGGAACCGTCTTCGGGAAGCGCGGGAGAGCATCGCGCGCTCCCTGGGCGCGGCCCCCTCGGAGATCGTCTTCACGAGTGGAGGTTCCGAGAGCAACGCGACCGCGCTGCACTCGATGACCCTCCTCTCCTCCCCGAAAATCCCCCGGATCGTCGTCGGGGCCACCGAACATCCATCGGTGCTCGACGCCCTCGATGCGCTCGTTCACTCGGGGCGAGCGGAGGCTGCTCATCTTCCCATGATGACAAACGGTCGCGTCGATCCCGACTCGCTTGAGAGCGCCCTGCGAGGAGCGACCGGTCTCGCATTGATGGCCGCAAACAACGAGACCGGCGTGATGACCGATCTCGCAACGACCGCACGCATCGTGCGGGCATCCGGCGTCCATTGGCATTGCGATGCCGTCCAGCTCCATGGCCGCGCCCCGATGACTCTGAACGAAGGAGCTCTTTCGGCAGTCGGAACCCTCTCGTTGAGCGGACACAAGCTGGGCGCGTTGCCCGGGACCGGAATTCTCATGGTCCGTGACGACCTGCATTTTTCACCTCTCATCGTCGGCGGCGGCCAGGAGCAGGGACGAAGAGGAGGCACCGCCAACATTGCCGGCGCCCGCGCCCTCTCCAAGGCCCTCGAACCGCGCATACCGATGACTTCGCGCCTTCGTGATCGCCTGGAGGAGGACCTGATGAGCCGCTTCCCTCACTCTCGCGTCCACGGCTCCACGACCGAGCGATTGCCACAAACCCTCTCCATCGCGCTGGCGACGGGATCCGGGGAATGGGTGGATGCGGAGGAAGTTCAACTGGCGTTGACCGAGCGGGGAATCGCGGTGGCCACGGGCGCCGCATGCACCTCCGGGTCGGGACGACCCAGCCATGTGCTCCTCGCGATGGGATGCTCCCCGGAGATCGCGGGCGCGACGCTTCGGTTTTCGTGGAATCAAGACACCACGGAAGCCTGCATTGACGCGACCGTCAGCGCCCTGAAGGCGCTGCTCTGATCACTCGAGCGCCCGCCGATTCTCGAGGATCTTCAAGAACGAACGCCCCTGAATCTCCTCCAGGGTCAATCCGGTCTTCAGCGCCTCTTCTTCGGTAATGGCCTCGCTGTTGACCGCACGGAGGAAGAAATTGAGCAGACCCTGTCCCGTCGCCGCGTCATCGAACACATCCCCGACAAGCGTGGCCTGTGCCGCCTTGTCGATGAAATTGCTCAGGCGCTCCGAGGCGCTCTCCAGCCCTTGCAGGAAAAACGCAAAACAAGCGGCATAGCGGATGGGAAGCTGACCCGGGTGCAGATCCCAGCCCTGATAGAACCCGCCCCGAAGTGAATGCTGCACATGGTCATACGCAATCTTCCACGCACGGTGGACCACCGCATCATTCTCAGCGAGCTGGGACTCTGTCAGGTCCGCGCCCCGGTGCGGGCCCACCGGCATCACATTCGTGGCCCCATCCGAAAGAAAGATCCCGGTCCCCGAATACGCCACCTGCATCATGTGCTTCGCGAAGTCGCAGCTGGGGTGATCCATCACCTGCTGACTCGCGGTCACGCTGCAGGAAGCCGTGTAGTCGTACGTTCCGAAATGCGCCCCCGTGCATCGCCCGCGCGCTGCCCGTGCGAGGATCGGGAGGTTGCTCCGTCCCTCCGCATCCAGGATGGTCTCCGTGAGCTCAATCATCAGTTCGAGACCAATCGCCCCCTTCTCCAGACCATGCCCTTCTTCCAGAAGCTCCAGAAGATCCACACAGGCCGTGACCTGCTCGGGGATCGACACCTTGGGGAGCGTCACGACGAAGTTCGGGGGAAGCACGCCACCCGATGCCTCCAGCATCGACGAGATGAAGATGTCCAGGGTCCGAGAACTCCGACACTTCAACTCCTCGGTGAAACACTTGATGCGAATGCCAATGAAGGGGGGAAGCAATCCCTCCCGCATTCCTCGTGCGACCTCCGCCCCCGCAAAGGCTGCCGTCGCGTCCTCCTCGGCGTCCGGTCGATTCCCGAATCCATCCTCGAAGTCGACCCGAAAATCCTCGACGGCCTCCCGCTCCAGTTTGTGCACCACGCGGTCGTAGACCACGCCTGGAAGCGTCGCGTTTGGATCGTCCCAGCCCGGAATCTGCAGTGCTCGCGCAAACGTCCGGGCATCGGGGGCATGCGTTCGGAGAACACGC